>JAKUOW010000177.1 GCA_022451045.1 Pirellulales bacterium
TCCAAGGTGTCATCAGGCGACGCTGGAATTGGAAGCGGGCATACTCCAATCGCGCAAACTATCTGCGCTTGTGCTTACGTAACAGTAACCACATAAACGCGATAAAAGTAAGCGAGCATCCGGCGATCCATCCGAATCGCTTAAGCTTCATTTCCAAACCGAATTCATCCCCTTCCCTGTCCCATGCAATGTAGGAACCAATGGCGATATACAACCCGAACGCAAGCAGCGTCAGGATGATGATATTCAGTGCCTTAAAAGGTGATGGTTCGTATTGAAACTCCGCTGGTCGTGCGTCTTCCACTTCGCTTGACGGTTCAGCTGGCGATTCGGTGGTCTCTTTGCGAGTGTTGTTCATAATCTCAGTGTGTCACGAAATTCCGTAATAGGGAACGGCGGTGATACCGGTTTGTTCTTTGACGAGAGTGACAATCTGATCCACTTCCGAATTGCTCAATGCTGTGACAAATGATTCCGCCGGTGGTCGGGCTACCGTGTATATCTGCACGTGATCAATTGCTCCACCTGCTGTAACGATTTCACTGAGCCGACTACAAAATGCCAGTAACTCTTCATTCGATGGTGCAACACCATTTACATTCATAAACAATGATTGAATTACAACACTTCTACGTCGAGCGGCCGCTGCAATATTGTCGACGATTTCTTGAAGCTTAAAACTCGTTCGATCAATAGTTTGAAAATACGCTTCCGTACCGGCTTCCAGCTTGGCCCAAATCTCTCCCTGATTCTCGTCCAGGATTTGCAGGCCAGCTTTTACATGGTCACGGTGAAACATACTGGCATTGGTGATGAGTACCATTTTGACGTCGTCGAGTTCTAACTCTTGCTTTAAGGATGCACACGTGGAAATAATCTCATCAAAGTTTTTATAGGTTGTCGGTTCACCGTCGCCGGAAAATGCGATGTCGTTGAGCCGCTTCAATTCTGGCGGGATGTCTTTAAAGGGCCCATCGCCGAAGAATTCACCACTTGTAATAAAATCGAGTGTTGTACGCAGCTCTGCCAATAGCTGATCCATTTCGACAAATCGCGTTTCGCTGCGAGTGGTGCGATCAACCTGACAATAAATGCAATCGAAATTGCAGACCTTGTCTGGGTTTAGGTTTACGCCCAGTGAAACTCCGTTACTGCGACGGCTTAGTACCGGATAGACGAACCGGTTGCTACCGTATATCCGATTATGATTTGAATGCAGTGATTCGGTTGCCATGTTGAAGAGCGATACCGTTGGTACTTGAATTCAAAAAGAAATGCCTACTGTCACTGCATTATAGCGACGACAGCAGGCATTCTTGGTTGTAAGCAGGGAAGAGCCGGAGGATTAAACTTCCTTGGCATCAATCCAAGTCATCAGCTTTCGTAGACGACGACCGACTTGTTCCAGTTCATGGTCATGGTCGCGTCGGCGACGTGCCTTGAATGCCGGAGCACCAGCGCGGTTTTCAAGAATCCAGTTACGTGCGAATACGCCGTCCTGGATTTCCTTAAGCACTTTACGCATTTCGGTGCGAGTGTCTTCGTTGATGATGCGTTCGCCGGTGCTGTAGTCACCAAATTCAGCAGTGTTGGAAACACTGTAACGCATGTAACTCAGTCCACCTTCGTAGAACAGGTCGACGATGAGCTTGAGTTCGTGAAGGCATTCGAAGTATGCCATTTCTGGTTGGTAGCCGGCTTCGACAAGTGTTTCGAAGGCCATCTTGACCAATTCGCTAACGCCGCCGCAAAGTACGACTTGTTCACCAAACAGGTCCGTTTCAGTTTCTTCTGCAAACGAGGTTTGAATGACACCACCGCGAGTACCACCAATGCCTTTGGCGTAAGCCAAACCTAATTGGAATGTCTCATCGGAGGCACCTTCGTTAAGTGCGATCAATGCTGGTACACCACCACCCTTTTCAAATTCGCTGCGGACGAGGTGACCAGGGCCTTTCGGTGCGACTAATAGGGTGTCTACACCTTCAGGTGCTTCGACCTGACCAAAGTGCACGTTAAAGCCGTGGGAACACATGATGATGTTGCCTGGGCTCAGATTGTCACGAATTTGGTTGCGGTAGATATCGCCCTGGACTTCATCCGGTAGCAACACGTTAACCAGATCACCTTGTGACGTTGCGTCAGCGAGTGACATTGGTTCAAAACCGTGTTCAACAGCCAGATCGTAGTTGGCACTGCCGGGACGTTGGCCAATTATCACATTGCAACCGCTGTCGCGTAGGTTTTGAGCTTGTGCGTGGCCTTGAGATCCGTAGCCGAGGATGGCGATAGTCTTGTCTTTGAGTAATTCCAGATTGGCATCACTGTCGTAATAAATAGTAGCCGTCATTCTAGTGTTCAACTCCTTGAGTCGATGTAATTGCTAAGGATGAGTTTTAATATTGTCTTTTCCGGACGCCGCTAGGTAATCCAACCTAGTGATTTGAGTCCTCGTTTGCCCGGCTCATCCTTGAGAAAGCCCGGGCTGCTTTTGTTTTTGCTGTTTAACCGTCGTCTGATTCTGTATCAGTGTTACCATTCGTCCGGCCGTGTCGAACCATGGCGATCTTGCCGGTACGCACCAGTTCGATTATCCCGAAGGGCCGCATGCGATCGACAAACGCCTGAACTTTTCCTTCACGTCCGGAGATTTCGATCATCACTTGTTCAGCACCAACATCGACGATCTTGCCACGGAAGATTTCAACGAGTTCCCGGATTTCGCTCCGTTTTTCGCCAGTCTCTGCCTGTACGCCGATAAGCATCAGGTCACGTTCCACGTACTCCTGAGTGCTAATGTCGATTACGCGCACGACAGTGACAATCTTCTCGAGCTGCTTGCTTACTTGTTCCAGTACTTGATTGTCTCCCACAACGACGAAAGTCATTCTGGAAAGGTCATCGTTTTCAGTCGGCCCGACTGCGAGTGAATTGATATTAAATCCGCGCGACGCCAGCATGCCGGAGATGTGTGCGAGCACACCCGGGACATTCTGAACCAGAGCTGAAATCACATGACGCATTGTTTTGGTACTTTCGCATTGGGTATGCAAATAGTGTCGTTTGCCAAAGCAACTTGCATACTAATTTGCATCTGAATAAGCGACAAGTACCGGCCGTCTGGTTAGTTTCAGTTGTTGGCTGCCGGCGGACCCGGGTTTTTCAGTAGTTATAGGAATTCGGCCTTGTTGATGCCGCCGACCCTCCATCCTAATGCATTGCCTTT
This sequence comes from Pirellulales bacterium, assembly GCA_022451045.1. Classification (GTDB taxonomy): domain Bacteria; phylum Planctomycetota; class Planctomycetia; order Pirellulales; family Pirellulaceae; genus UBA11883. The sequence continues at coordinate 3,227 of JAKUOW010000177.1, forward strand.
AGGGGCAGTGACGATCGTAATTGGTGCTCTGGATTGTATCGAAACTGCATCTGGATTCTGTGAAGTGTTGGGAACATGGATACTGCTCCAGTAGAATTTCAGCCCATCACACGCCAGATAGTCAATCCAATTCATCTCAGTAGACGCACGTGCAGAAATTTGCACACCGACGTACCGGATCAGTGGTATTTCGATCATTTGATTTCGCCAATGCAAACAACTTCTTTCATCGTGCGGTGAAACAATCGGCCATTGGCATAGGAGATTGAATTGACAGTCCAGGTTTTGCCGATGGGCCCCAAATCATTCACAGCGAGAATCGCAGATCGATTAAAAGTCGGGGCCGTTGCGTCGAGAACATAAACAAGCCCGGTCATCGAAGTAAAGTAAATTCGATCATTAACGACCGTTGGCGCTCCTAAAAAGGATTTTGTAAATCCTCCAAGCTTAATACGGGGATCCTGGGCTACGTCAAACCCGCGTGAGTTTCTTGTATCGTTGGGCTGTACTTCGTTGAATGTCCATACATTCACCCCTTCAGCCGACGGGTGGATTTGACTTGGCAGCTCCAGATACTCCGTTCTTCCTGTCACGACGTTCACACGTGCTACCTGCCATTTGTCGCGGATTAAAAAGTAAAAGTAGCCTTCAGCAACAATATTGGTATGACGTAGATCTACAATGCCACGAATTGTTTGTTCGTGCAGGGTCTCATAGTTTTCCTTCTCTTTGTTCCACAAGGTAGTGGTGGCATGACTGAGCAGATCGTGTTCGTGTAGTTGTTTTCCGGTTTTCGAATCGAGCACCGCAAGTTTCAGGTGCCCTGTTTTTAACCAATACGCGAACTGGTCATCCCAGTGTTGATTGGCCAGTGCACCGAAAGGAATCTCTTCCTGAGGATCCCAGTGCCATAGGGCTTTACCGGCATCCTTTCCAAATAACCTTGTTAGGCTAAGCCCGTTTGGGCGTTCGGGTACCTGGTGCGGACCACCTCGACCTTGTAACACATAGGGCTGGCCATTGAGATTGCCGACGACCGGCGTGTTGTAGTGAGTGATGGCATCTTCTGCAATCCATTCGGTCTTCCCCGTTTTCTTGTTAATCGCCCGCAGATAATTCCATTTGCGTTCGCCCTCTTTCTTTTTTCGGGGGTCGTCGTTGGGCAAAGGCTCGACGTTGAGGATCCAATCCCCGGTGAGAATTGGTTCGAATTGTTTATTAAATGGAGCTTTGGCAGATGGTCTCCATTCGCGAAACCAAACCATTTGTCCATCCACGGTCCAGCATCCCATCGAACCACTCGCATTGACGAACCAAACGTGTTGGCCATCTGAAATTGGAGTTGGAGAACTGGAGTCGCTGAATCCGTAATTGTATGGTCCCTCAACCGAACCTTTGAGCGGTACGCTCCAGAGAGTTTCTCCGGTGTTGGCATCCAAACAGTACCCAACGATGTCTGCTCCTTTGAGGGATGGCAAGTTTCGGATCTTTAACTCGATGTCAGCCTTCGCTTTGTGGGTCGCCGCATAATCTCCGGAATACGCAATTCGCACCCGGTCCATCTGATTCGTTAGTTTTCGTTGCTCTGCTTCCAGTTCCTTCACCTTGGGATGAAATCGACGTACTCTTTCTCGCAACTTATCAACATTTTGCTTTGGATCCTCGTTAAGAAGCATTTCGACGCGTTTAGTAATGAGGTCATTGATTTGAGTGTCGTGACTTTTGTACGTTGAATGCAATGCGGCATAGTCACTGTTGAAATTAAGTATTTCTTTATCAATGACATCGAGTATTACGGCTTTGCGTTTGAGGATCTCATCTTGCTGAGCCTTTAATTTGTCTGGATCATGTTGCGGCGTCCAAGGTTTCATAATCGATAGAAAGACCATGTCGTCACAAACCGTAATCCCGCTTTGCCCGCCTTCCGGCAAAGTAGTCTTCCACAGGATGTTTTGATTAGTGCGAATGCTGAAATTCAGGGGAGGTTGTGGGCCGCTTACCAACCATCGCCCCTCAGGCCCACCGGCCATTGGCCAGTTTGATTGGGCTGAAGCAACCGAGGTTGCAAATAAGGTAAGTAGAAACGTGAAGAGTTTGTTTGAGTGCAAAAGTACGTTCCTTTAGGTAGGTAGCTGCCTGGTCTAATCAGCAGTGGGGAGTAAATTACTTTTGGGTTCGCCGTAGTAAAACAATTCTTGAATTACATGAGCATCATAGACATCGGCGAGCCGATTGTTGCGATCAAAAGACTGATAATCTTGTTTTTGGGAACCCCAGTTGAGGGATTTGGAAAGCTTCTCAAAATATTGTTAATAAATCAGATTTCTTCAGCGATGTCCTCGCATTGGCCATTAGCAGAAAGTAACGTGCCATGTTTTAGTGATTCTGCTTGGTGAGAACCACGTTTAATAACAGTGGCAAGCTTGTGCTGCAGCAAAGATGCGGATTGTGCAATCTTTCTGAGGAATGATTGATTCCCGTTAAAAATGGCTTTTAGGTACCAACTTAGAAGTTGCCAGCTTGGATTAGCCCAAGTAGCAAACTCGCGATGAAGTTCATTGTTAAGCGACTCTGTGTCAAGAGTTAGATTTTGTGCAAAGTAGAAGCGTAAGCGATTCAGCGAAAGTCGTCGTCGGTAGCTGGCTAAACTCTTATACATAGTCCAGCTATGGTTTTGGTCGTGCCATCGATAATGCACTAGCTCTCTGTCGATGAAGGTCTTTTTTGCCCCGAGAATTGAGGAAACGCCATTCAAGTAATCATCAGCTCTTATTAGCCAGTCATCGAGGAAAGGGTATGGAAATATCTCTCGGAGCAGATCGGTTCGGTACGAGAGGCACGAAGTCGGCGCGCCAACGAAAGTGTTGCCACGCAGGGTAATTCCGACTGTGATACCAGTTGCTTGTGTTCCACGCTTACCAAAGGTTCGCCTGACCATTTGATCAAACGCTTTGCACGTAACATAGGCGCAAGTCGAATCGGGATTTGATTGATAGTGTTCAAGGACATGCTGCAGGTACTGCTCGTGAAAACAGTCGTCGCCATCAAGAAAGCAGCAGATGTCTCCAGTGGCCTCCAAGACACCGGTCTGTATGCAGGCGAGTTGCCCGCCATTAACAGGACGATAAATTAACTTTACATTCGGATTGCTTCCGTATCTGTCATTCAAGACCTCACGTGAACCATCTGTTGAAGCATCATCAACAACGAGTATTTCGTCGAACAAGACCTCTTGCGAAAGTGCGCTGTCAATCGCTTCACAAATGAATCGTTCATGATTGTAATTGTCGATGATGCAAGTCGTCTTCATTAGCGTCTTCCCTGATCTTTGATGGCGAGCGCTGATCGGAACACGAACTCCGAATATATTGCCAATTCAGTAATGGTTCTATCCTTGAGAAATATCCACCCAATTGAATTTTTCGCGTCAGTTTTCACATCACAGGTCTTATGCGGCACGTTGATATAAGGCTTGGTTTTCGGGTACCCAAGAATGCAAGGCGCGAACGATCGCTTCACGAATAGGGCTGAGCTTTAAGCCTGCCTGTAAAGCTTTTTGGCAGCTGAGAATGCAATTAGAGCGTGGTGTTGTTGCGGCAACCTGCATGAATTCTTCTTCGGAATTGAAAAAACGGAAATCTTTATCTGCAATTCCAGATTCCCGAATCATCTGAACCACTTCAGTGGTGCTAACCGCCCCGGGGTTAGTGAGATGATAAGTCCCGAATGGTACCCGCATCACAAAGCAATCCAGCACTGCGGAGACGAACTCATTTACCTCTGAGATGCTATTTGTCGCTTCAAGTAAGCGGTCATACCTGATGAGTTTGCTTAAATAATTTCTTTCCGAGTCCCAGTTGGAAAAAGGAATCCTTATTCGCCAAATGTAACATTGGCTTGCATCTTGCAAGACTTCTTCACCGAGTGCCTTTGTTCCGGAGTAGAAACTGCACGGGCCTTGCCGGAATGTAAAATTTGGTTCATCCAACTCGCTGAAGGATCTCTGCGGTGTTTCGGTCTTGTTGAAAATGCAGCCTGATGAAATATGCCCCCAAGGCAAACCAAGCTGGTGACATGCCTGCCCTATTATTCCCGGCAAAACGGCGTTCGCCGCAAGACACTCTGCCTTGTTCATTTCACAGGCGTCGACATTTGGACGGCCCGAATACCCAGCTGCATTGATGAGTGCATCTGGAGCAATCGTTTCAAGTGCTTGAAGTAAACTCGACAGATCATATAGATTGCAATGCTGTCGCCCAAGAACCGTCACGCGGTCTCCCCGACTACGTGCTCCCTGGACTATTCTCTGTCCAAGAAATCCACTTCCACCAATTACAACTAAACGCAAGATCTTATCCCTCCAAGTGAGAATCACAAGGATCACATGGTTTGAAATTCAGATTTAATTCGGCGGAGATTCTAGTCGATTAGTTGCTTTCAATTAAATAGCAGTGTGAGCGACTGTTCCGGATCAATTTCTGAGTGCTCATTACTAGCGCTGTTTTACGCAGAAAAAATTGTTTTAAATACTATTATGAAATGAATGAAAGGTATCTTGAACTGCTGTTTATTTACGAGATAATTTGCGAATAATCGTTTGAAATACAGCATTGAATTTAAGAAAAAGGCAAAAAGAAGGAGTAACTTTCATGATTCAAGAACAAGAAGTACTTGCTGCCCAGAAAGCTTGGGGTGAAGGAATTGTGAGGATCGGCAAAGTGTTTCTCGACGATGGCGATTTTCGATCAGCTGCGGAAGAGCACATAAATGCTTTCTATAACTATCAGGAAGGAACTGTACTTTTTAAGCCAACACTAGTTTCACAAAAACAATTTCGAACCGATTTTGACGG
>JAKUOW010000178.1 GCA_022451045.1 Pirellulales bacterium
CCACTAGTTCACAACGCAGCTGCACCACCGGAGATCTATTCATTCGGTCACCGTCAAATCTGGAAGTTTAGTTTCGACCGGAAGACTGGCGATCTGTGGGCTGGCGAAGTTGGGCAAGATCTGTGGGAAATGGTCTATAAGATCAAGAAAGGGGGAAATTATGGGTGGAGCGTTCGAGAAGGTGCTCATCCGTTTCGACCTGAGCGACCTCAGGGGCCAGCACCATTTGAAGAGCCAGTCGTAGAGCATCACCATCACGATTTCCGCTCTATCACCGGCGGGTTTGTCTATCACGGTTCACGCTTGCCGGAGCTGACGGGTAATTATCTTTACGGCGACTTTGACACAGGAAAGGTCTCAACGTTTCGTTACAGAAGTGGCAAGGCGCATCGAAAGGCGACCATCGCTGATACCGATGTCAGAATTGTAGACTTTATCGAAGCAGATGACCTTGAAGTCTATTTACTCGACTATGTGAGTGGCCAGCTATATGAATTAGTCGAGAATGCTGAGGCGGGAAAGAAAAATACTGACTTTCCACAGAAACTCAGCGAAACGGGATTATTCAAGTCCGTTGCAGACCATATTCCCGCTGATGGTGTAATACCATACGACGTGAATTCGCCCTTATGGTCTGACAACGCCCAAAAATATCGATTCATTGCCATTCCCGGTGATGGGCAAATCGATTTTGATGACGTCACGTATCCGCAAGCACCACCTGAAGCACCTCCCGGTTGGCGATTCCCCGACGGCACGGTGTTGGTGAAAACGTTTGCAATAGAGACGGAAGTCGGAAACCCTGAAAGTGAAGTCCGACTGGAGACGCGATTGTTACACCACAAGCGTATGGATGGTGAGGATAACGGCTATGGTGCACAGGTTTGGCGCGGCTACACCTACATTTGGAATGACGCTCAAACCGATGCAGTGCTGGCACCACTCGAGGGCCTCGATCGTGAATTAACAATCAAGGATCCAGACGCAGCCGGCGGTAAGAGAAAGCAAGTGTGGCACTTCCCAAGCCGGAGTGAGTGCACATTATGTCACACGATGGCTGCAAGGTATGTACTCGGGGTCTCCACCATGCAAATGAATCGTGATTACGATTACGGTCATTTTCAGATGAATCAAATCGAATATCTTGATCGACTCGGAATGTTTAGTGCCTCTCCGGAGAAGACACCTGATGACTTGCCTAAACTTGCGGACTATCACGACGATACGGAGGATGTGAATCTCCGAGCACGCTCTTATTTGCAATCTAATTGTTCTCATTGCCATCGAAAGTGGGGTGGCGGAAACGCCGAGTTTACATTGCTAGTGAACTACAATCTCGAGGATGGAGGCCTGGTAGGTGTGAAGCCACAACAGGGTTTGTTTAATTTGCTTGATTCCGAATTGGTAATTCCAGGTCAACCAGAGAAATCGATGATCTATCATCGAATGACGTTAGACGGTCTGGGTCGGATGCCACACATTGCTTCGAATGTAAAAAATTCCAAAGCAGTTTATTTGATAAGAGAATGTATCAGCAAAATGGATGAAAACGAATATCACAAGCAAACTGGTATTGATACCACGGAAGAATAATACGACAACAAATAACAGAGTGCTGATGCGTTCGCGGATTAGCAGGCAGTAAGGCGGACTTATCTAAGACGGTCTCAGAGGGATTCGGACAGTATTCACTGGTGAAAGCAGGCAACTATGTCAGACGAAAATTCAATCGACCAGACTTCAGGAAACTCTGCGGGCGGTACATTTGAAGCACCATATCCTGGTAGCAAGGAAATGCCTCAGTGGGATACGAATGAGCTAATTGATGCGCCCAAGTTTACTCTAAAGAACTGGATGTCGATGCTCGGCCCGGGACTAATCATTGGCGGGGCGGCGATTGGTGGTGGTGAGTGGCTTGTTGGCCCAAAGGTGACAGCGAAATACGGCGGTGCATTACTTTGGTTGGCAACGATTAGCGTGCTTTCGCAGGTCTTGTACAATATCGAAATCAGTCGTTATACGCTCTACACCGGTGAGCCGATTTTCACCGGGAAGTTTAGAACCATGCCAGGGCCAAAATTCTGGGTCTTTGCATATTTACTCTTTGACTTTGGATCTGTTTTCCCGTATCTGGCTGCGACTGCGTCCGCACCATTATTCACGGCTATTTACGGCCACATACCTGACCCGGAAAGTACTAAAACTGCATCGCTGTTAGGAATGCAGTTAGCCGAAGGTACCATTCTGCAGATCTTCGTCTATTTGATATTTATTGGGGCACTCGTGCCGTTGGTGTTTGGTGGAAAGATCTTAAACGCGCTGAAATACGTGATGGCATTTAAGATTTTTACCGTGATGGGTTTTCTGGTCGTTCTCGCAATTCTCACGTGGAACCCCGGGACCTGGACGGAGATCTTCAGCGGGTTTGTCAAATTTGGAAATGTTCCGATTGAGCGGAGTGAAGACCTTAATGGCAATGGCGTACTGGATGAGGGCGAAGACTGGGATAGCGATGGTAATCTCGATATAGAAGAACCAACCTATTTGCTCGCCGATGCGAGACAGGCACTAAAGGACGGTAACTATAAACTCGATTTGGACGGCGATGATAAGGGCGATCAAGTGATTGCGGAAGATGGCGAGACGGCCTTGCAAAAAATCACGCTGGACTTAGGGGATGGGCCGCAGGAATATCTGCTCAATACCCGCGAAGAAGGTAAGTCCTTTGTCGATGCGGACAAAGATGGCACACGCGATGGTGACAATGTAGATAACATCTTCTCATCAATCTTTAGGGGGGACGGAGTTCCGTCAGTCGACTGGACGTTGATTGCGTTTTTGTCAGCGCTCGTGGCGATCTCAGGCTCGGGCGGTTTATCCAATACTCCGATCAGTAACTATACTCGTGACGAAGGTTGGGGAATGGGACACCATGTGGGCGCCATCCCGAGTGCCGTTGGTGGCCTGGACTTGCAGTTGTCGCATGTTGGCTGCGTTTTCGAAGTCAGTGACGCGAGCCTCCCTCGTTGGAAACGCTGGTATAAGCATGTTGTCCGTGATCAGGTTGTCGTTTGGTTGCCTGCTTGCTTCCTAGGATTGGCATTGCCAAGTATGTTGTCCGTGGCGTTTCTTGATCGCGGATTTGAAGCCGATGGTCAATGGAACGCTGCCGTGATGACGGCAGATGGTGTTGCTGAAAGTTTTGTCAGTGATGCCGAGAAGCTACAGTATGATGAGCTCAAGACGACCATTCAAAGCACTCGCGGTGATGAGCAGGCTGCAGCCATCGCCCAGTTGGAGGAACTAAAAGGTAATCGTTCTGGTAGTGCTGCACTATTCTGGTTCATGACGGTGTTCTGCGGTTTCCTCGTGTTAGCGCCGAGCATGTCTACCAGTGCTGATGGGATTATTCGGCGTTGGGTGGACGTATTCTGGACGAGCAGCGCGAAGCTCAGGCAGAAGGATCCGAAGGCCATCAAGGGGGTCTACTTCAAGGTGTTGCTAGCATATGCTGCATTCGGCTTGGTAGCACTTTCACTTGGCAGGCCAGTGACACTGTTATTAATTGCGACAACGATTTACAACTTTGCTCTAGGGTTTAGCTGCCTGCACGTATGGAGGGTAAATGTGACATTGCTTCCCAAAGCACTGCGGCCACATTTGCTTATCCAACTTGGATTGATTCTCTCGGGCGTCTTCTTCCTGTTTATTGCTGTGGTCTCAAGCCTGTCGAAACTGGGATACATTTAGACCTGTAGAGTGGAATACGTAGGTTAATCCTCCAAGTATATTGCGGTATCTAATCCGGCAGACGTCATGATCCTCTCCAGAGGGAGGTGTTTGTATGTCGGACTTGAAGGATTCCCTAATGCAGTGGCGGTATCTGGTAGAAGCCCAAGTGGACTTTTTAAGAGCGGTAGGTGAATATCGCTTAGATGCGGCGAAAGCAGAGTTGGTAGCGGCAGTGGCATCGAATCAGTTATCGGTGGCTCGCATGAAGGCACAGATTGCTCAGGAACTTGGTGGTGCGTTGCGACGACTGCACCGATTTGAAAATCGGAATAAGCTACGCGCCCAGCGCCTGGGCACCATGGCTAGAGATGCGTCTCTGGTAATGAACGGGGAGGATTTATCGCTGACGAGAATGGTGCGCATGTGGAGTGCCTACAAAGTCTTTGAGCGGATGTTACCGCTAGAGAGCCTCGAAAAGATTATGGAGAATGATCTCGCACCGGGTACGAGGGCTGCTGAGCAGTTTGTGAACAAAGCGGATCCACAAAGCGAATGTGAAGATGTTCCTGACACAGTAGATAATGAACATATGCTTGTCGGGTGGATTAAACGAAAGCGTTATCTTGCTAAACGCGGTACACGCGCATACAGGCATATAGTCCATGTGTTTTACGAAATTGCCGAAGTCGGTCGGCGCGAAGTGGAAAAAGTAGAGAGGTCGATTGATGAAATGCGGGAAGGTACCTTCAAAGTCTGGAATCCCCTGATAATCTCTGCGTTGCCTGATAGCTTGGATGTCCAAAAGATTCTATCAGCAGGAATTAAATCGCTTTGAGTGTGGTAGTTATGAGGTACATTTGTCAAAGGCTTCCATGCAGCGATAGACCCTTTTGAAGACTGCGTGTTGCCAATGCAACGTAGTGCCTAAAACCATTACCAAGTGATTCCATGTCCGAGCTCTCCAGCATGAAGACGAGCGATCAGGGTGAATCTGCTACAGATTCGTCCAAATCGCCATGCGTGATTCACCCGGTGGTGGATTGGTTGTTCTGCGGCGGACTCTCGATCGTTGTGATTATTGGAGTCTTTGTGGTGTTCAGTTTGCACCCAGAAATGTGGAGTGCCTTTAGCTATGAAAAGGCATTACAAAACGCAGTCGAAGTTGCGGAGCAAGGGTCAGACCCAGTAGGACAGGCAGCTTTACTGGTGCCATCCGAGGCATTTAGCTCGCTTTCCATATTGCTAGTGCTTTCAACCTTGATTAACCATCCCCACTTCATGATGAGTTACAAACTGCTCTATAACTCACGCGAGCAAATTCAGGAATACAGATGGTCAAGTACCTGGTTGCCAGTACTGTTGGTTGCCGCATTAATTATGGGCGTTGTTGCACCGCAGGAGGCGTTTGGTGGAGCAGGGCCATTGTTACTTGAGGGACTGAACGTTGTTGCAGCCCTATATCTTGCGTGGCATTACAACGGTCAGGCCTGGGGTATGGTTGCCTCGTTTAGTTATCTGGGAGGCATCAAATTATCGCGAACAGAGAAGACGATGATTAGAAGCGGTCTACGCGTGATGACAGCTGTACATGTATTAATCGCCTTTATGTTGGTGAAACCCGGTTGGACGATCCATGAATATGTAATTCAGCGTGAAGACACCATGGGGATTTGGCTTCACGATTTGCTTGTCGTGGCCTTGATCTTTGCATCAGTAACGTTGCCAATTGGAATCATGGCATTTCGAAGTGCAAGCAGGAGGGCGGGAAAGGGATTACCCGTTACTGCGTTTACCTCCTGGCTGGCAGTCTATTTTTGGTACGCCTTGTTGTATGTGCAGCGAGATGTATTTGGGATTCTCGTCGTAGTACAGCTCGCGCACGCGCTACAGTATCTCGTGTTTACGACACGTGTGGAAATAAACCGAAATAAGGCAGAATCGAGCAGTGGCGTTGCCAGAACCGTTGTGACTTTTGCGGCGGCGATCGGGGTTGGGGCAATCGTGTTTGACTTGCCCGGCTGGATCGGCATGTCCACCGACACTGCAAGAATGTATGGAATGGTGATGGGGGCCGTGGCATCTGCTATAAACATCCACCACTATTTTGTCGACGGTGCTATCTGGAAGATATCCAATCCTCGCGTGCGCAAGGATCTGTTTGCACATCTTCGTTCCTGATTTCAGCCCACCATGTGGTATCTTAGGTCGTCATGGATACTCAAGAGAACAAACCCGGAGAGAACTGCCGTGATAGCTTGTTAGCTGAGCAGCTTGCATCTTTGGAGGTTGTTGTAAATGGCCTGGAACAGAGGCTTGACGATTTAGAGAGTGAAAATAGTTCTATTCGATCCGATATACATGACGGCTTTTTGCAGGATGCACAAGCGGCATTGATGTTCTTGAGAAGCCCTAGGGCAACAGAAGGGACGATTGCGAAGGCGGCTGCTGCACTTGAGACGGCTATTTTGAAAGCTCGTCGGTTGTTAGGTCAGCAGGAACAAGATGTGTCGAGGTCTCAGGACTTTATGGGGCTTGTTTCGGCGATTCAATCTGAGGCTTTAGTTGAGTCGGTGGCGGTTCAGGGAACAGTAACGGGATCGGCGGAGGGGGTGCCGGAGGAATTTCATGAGCCATTATGGCGAATTCTTTGCGAAGCGATCCGGAACGTTGCTAAACACAGCGGGACACTGGTTGCTGAGGTAATGCTTGAATTCAGAGAAGACATGATGAAAGCAGAAGTCAAAGACCGCGGAAGCGGTTTCGATTTGGAATCTGTGCCGGGGGATCGATTCGGGATTTCATCGATGATGGCAAGGGCGGCTCAGATGGGTGGCCAATTATGGATAGAGACTGATCGCGGGATGGGCACGTCAGTCCGACTGCGCGTCCCACTGAAGCAAGGGTTATAGGTGATTCGATGGCAACTACGAAGGTGAAATCTGAACGCTGTCTTGGGGCGATTCTGCAGTGGTTAATCGTTGTTCTGGTTGTATTAGTAGTAAGAGAACCAATTTCTGCCGCAGAATTTCCGCCAGACAAGGTGGTCGTGCTTACATTTGACGATTCGGTTCGTAGCCAATACGACGTCGTGCGGCCGATCTTATTGAAATATGGATTCGGCGCGACGTTTTTCATAACCGAAGGCTTCGATTTCAATTCAGACAAGCAGAACTACATGACTTGGGAGCAGATTAAGCAACTGCATAATGATGGTTTTGAAATTGGCAATCACACGAGAGATCATGTTGGATTAAACGAACAGAACTACGTAGAGCAGTTGGATGCGATAAATAGTCAGTGCGAACGGCATGGCATTCCTGCGCCTATTAGTCTCGCGTATCCGGGTAATCAGTATTCATTGGAGATGTTCGAGAAGCTCAGTGAGTACGGTATTCAATTTGCTAGACGCGGTGGTTCTCCAGAGTTTCCCTATGAGAAAGGGAAGGGTGTGGCATTTGAACCCGGGTTTGACCACCCGCTTCTGATTCCAAGTGCTGGGGATGCGCGACCAAACTGGGAGATGGATGATTTTCTACAGGCAGTCCATCAAGCCAAAGACGGAAACATTGCTGTTTTGCAGTTTCATGGAGTACCGGATATTGCACACGACTGGGTGAGCACTGCGTCAGATCGATTTGAACAATTCATGGGGTATCTGGCCCGGGAAGAATATACCGTGATTTCTTTGCGAGAACTTCGTAAATATGTTGACCCTGGAATGGTGCCGGTGAGTCCATTGGATGTGGTCGAAGATCGGAAAAGTGCAATGCAGTCGGGGCGCAGTCGGAAAGAGAGCCGAACGCCCGAAAGTAGAAAAGACCTGCGACGCTGGGTAGCGGTCATGCAGCGTCACGGTTATACGATCGATGAAATGCGATTTGCAACGGGCGTAGAAAATGAACGCATTGTCAAGGCGATGGGTAGGGCGTCGGTGCGATACACACGTGGCGAGTTGGAGTTGCTGCCATATCCAGGTGGGCGACACCCCCGCATTGGATTTCGAGATGGTGAGTTTCGCCCGCAACGAGAAACGAAATTAAGTCTGTTCACACCATGGGATCCGACGAGCTACGTCGTGATTGATGTGCCGGAAGCTATTTGGCACCATCGAGGAGAAGATAGGCAGTTGCTCTACCTGGCGCACGAGGATATTCCAACGCGGTGGGATCTGGAAGGTAAGTCGATAGAGAAAAATGAATGGCAGTTAGTTGGCGATCGCAACTACAAGATGGAAAAACAACTACCCAATGGTGCGGTGATACGTGTTGAAGGCTGGGTGGAACAACA
>JAKUOW010000179.1 GCA_022451045.1 Pirellulales bacterium
AAAGCATATCTACCTTCCTCAGACTCTCCGCCTGCTCGTCAGTGATGGAGGTTAAGCCACTTAAACCAAGAAAACCTTTAACCTCACTCAGGCTTTCCGCCTGCTCGTCAGTGATAGAGGTTAAGCCACTTAAGGAAAGCTCGTCGGAATTATTCAGGCTTTCCGCCTGTTTATCAGTGATGGAAGTTAAGCCGTCTAACCCAAGAAATTGCACCGTAGTCAGGCTTTCTGCTTGTGCGTCAGTGATGGAGGTTAACCAGTCGAAAAAAAGTACATTAGCCTTGCCAAGGCTTTCCGCCTGCTCGTCAGTGATGGAGGTTAAACCATTTAACCAAAGAGTCTTTACCTTACTTAGCTTTTGGGCCTGCAAGTCGCTAATGGAGGTTAAGCCCTCCAAACTAAGAATCTCAACTTTACTCAGGCTTTCTGCCTGTGCATCGGTGATGGAGGTTAAACCACTTAACCAGAGTTCCCTAACGTTACTCAGGATTTCTACTTGTTCGTCTGTGATAGTGGTTAAGCTTTCTAATTCAAGGAATTTAACTTTACTTAGTCTTTCTGCCTGCGAGTTAGTGATTGTTCCGCTGATGTTAATCTGTTGAATGAGCTGTAGCTCTTCACTATTACCCGTACCACAACCAGCAACACCACTTAGGCATACCATCACGATTACAGCAATTACTATCTTTGGACGTTCGTAATTCATTTGTTTCACCCTCCCCGCTATGTGATCAGAACCACCGCGGACATCGCTAATTCTCTTCCCAGCAGAACTGTTATATTACAATTCTCGACTGACTCCTGAATGGACTTTCGTATTTTAAACGCCAGGCCATTTTCTCCCTCAAGATTCTTACTGAGCCTAAATACTTCGGTAGGCCGGTTCACGGCACGATTTACATTGTGAAATGAGTAACAGATGACTAGCAATAGAAGTAAACGAAGAGAATTGTTAGGAACTTTTATCTATACACTCTTGTTTGTCTTTTCGGAGACAACTGCATTACAAGCTGATCACAACAAGATGCTTCAGCAAGAGTTCAGAGCCGGGATCAGCCGACGAGTAGCATGCGACAGCCAAGGCTATTGTTACCTGCTGTTGCCAACTGGTAGATCAACAGACAATAAGGGATTCACGCTCAAAGTCTCTCGAGAACCTCACCCACTAGAAATCTCGCAATTCTCATCGGCGCTTCCATTCCCGATGCTGCAAGAATCAGATGCAGAAGAAATATTCTCCGCTGGCCTTAGCATCGATTCTGAAGACTTTCTGCACCTCATATGGACAACAGACGATGGTCAAACTGCTTATAGCGTAATAGAGTCGAATCAGTTGCGGATTGATAAGGACAATGCAAAATGGCTGCATCCTGTCAACAAACAACACGGCGCCCTTATTATTTCTCCAAGTCAGTCTTGGGCCGGTGATATCTGTCGATCACCGAGCGGTGACATCTGGCTGACTTGGACAACGACCGTGGACAACTCCCAAGAGATGGCTGTTTATCTTGGATCGCTTATCAATGGAAAGTGGCAGTCATTTGCGCTTGATCGTCAAAAAAAGCTATATCCACCGTCAATGGCGATTTCTCACGACGGCGTCTTCTTTAATCTCGCGTGTGGTGACACCAATGGAATCACGCACATGCTACACGGAAGATTCTCTGAATTGAGTACCACTCGAGAATGGGATCTGCAACAGAGTCATTCCGGCAACCGACCGGCTCTCGTGGAACTCAACGGTGATTATCTTGCAGTACATGAATCCGGTGACTCCCTGAAATACACTTTGCTAGATCCAGAGGCAAATAGACAACAATCGCACCCGCTAACGGACCTCGATAGTCGAATGGTCTGGGATACTATGCATTCGCCGCAAATCGTCATAGATCAGTACGGCGTTCCGTGGATGTTCTTCATCAACTCAACACGGCAACACATATTTTACTCTCGGTGGCTAGGGACACGATGGAGTCCAATCTTGAATGGCCTTTGGCTGACACAAAACACTGCTCGATTTGAGTCTAACCAACTCGATATCGACTGGCTCGGTGTAGAGAGTGGGCTGGGATCGGACAATTCCAAAATTGGAATCACAATTGGAAACCGACATCACTCGCTCAAGACGCGATTTGACCTTCTTTCTGTCCCCGCTTTGAAGTCCAACGTCGGCAATAAGATTCTCTTTTTTGACCTAAAAGAAATACAACACATCGACGGAATCACACTGAGGGTCAACACAGCACGCAAAGTCGCTGATCCGGTAATGACAGGTGGAAAGCCTGGCGACTTTGATTCGCAGGGCGTTTCTAAGGTTGCAGTTCATAAACAGAACGGAGTATATCGAGCATGGTATACCGGAATGCACCGCGAGCCAGGTTCAGAGTGGCCGAAGAGCGGGCCGATTCCTTATGTCCGTGTCGGCTATGCGGAAAGTCCCGATGGGATCCACTTTAAGAAGAAACCGCTTGGTCTTTCTCCTTTCGGGAGCAATAACAATACAAACATAGTTGCTGGACTACCCGCTACACCTATTTTCCGACCGATTGTCCCAAGCGGAATGCACATTGACGCTACAGATCCAGATCCGAATCGTCGATACAAATTGCTTACATGGACCGGCGGACGCCCTGCAAGAACATCCGAAAACTCCGCTATGGATGACGAGCAAACATGGACACTTTGGACATCTGCGGATGGGCTTAGTTGGAAGGAGGCAAGTAAGGGCGGCATTCGTTTTCCAGGTGGAATGCCGGCCTCTTTTTCACCTCAATCAATGTTTCAGGATCAAAATGAATTGGATCCGGCTAAAAAGTACAAAGCCTACGGATTTATTGGGCTCAACAATGACCGGCGAGGTGCGGGATATGGCTATAGCCATGACTCTATTGAATGGACTGCTGACCCTCGAAATCCCATTTTCGGGGCCGCTGCCCGAGCTACTCCAGTTGTAAGAGGTGGCAAGGTTCAACAGATTCACGACGCGTCGGTGTTTAAATATCACCAGTACTATTTGGCTCTTTATCAGTACCAGAGAGGAGGTGATGACATGGCGGTCGAACTTGCGATGAGTCGCGATGGCGAAAACTTCATATACGTGCAGCCGGGGTCTGAAGTCATCCGGCGAGGCGATGCAGGTGAGTGGGACTGCGATATGATTGGGCCATCCGTGCCGCTTATCGATGAGGATGAGATCAAGGTTTACTACTCCGGGTATCGTTTCAGTGAAACGGACTTGATCGAGGGTGAGCATGCCTGTGGTTTGGCCACTCTCCGACTAGATGGATTCACACATGTGAGGCTTGAAGATGGTCGAAGCGAGGGGATCGTGACAACCATACCCATTGACCGCGCCGATGCCGCCGACTTGTTTGTGAACGCTTTCTGCACCGAAGAAAGCCGCATTGAGGTCGAATTAGTCGACCCTAAGACTGGCAAACCAGTTCCTCACTTCACTCGTATGGACTGCACTATGATCAAGAGTGACTCTCTTGCGCACCGGGTTGCTTGGGGCGAACGAAACTTGGCAGATATTCCAGGCGACTCGTTCCAAATTCGCTTCTATCTCACCGGAGGGGAATCCTCCCCAGAGTTGTACTCGTTTGAATTTAAATAGTGCGCGCGACATTGAGGATGGTGATTGGGCCATCTGAGATTTCTCTCAACACTTCTATATATAGAAGCAGAGAATTGGCGTGCCACTAGGCTGGTCACCCGTCTCCAAGCAACTCCGCAATCTCTGCTTTTACGACGTCGTCCAGCTCATCCCACCGCTCAATCAATTACGCAGGAGGCCGTTCGACTAGCGATCAGACACGCTTCAATTCTGGAATTTAAGACGCAGTTAACGCCATGTTGGCATGGGCAACAGGTCTCGAATACGATTCACCGGATCAAAGCTCTCAGATTGTGCTTCCTTTATATAAGGATTCGGTGAGGTCTCTGTTTCTTGCCTTATATCCTTCGTGACTACGGGTGAGGAAATTGGGCTACTCGCGGTGCGATTTATTATGGCTTGGTGCATGCGTTACTTCTCAGCTTGTACGATGCTCTTTAGCCCATTTATGGAACTCCTCCCACTTCTTTGTGACCCCCTTCATGGAAGAGTTAACCATATAGGCGCCATAGAGTCCAAGTGGAATACAAAACAAACCGGTAAAGAATTCTTCCTCAGAAGCCGGTTCAGAAGCAATGCCAAAACCATTTGTAGCTAGTGCTGCACCAACCAAAAACACGAAAAGAATAACGGCGATCCCTACGAACTTAAATTTGTTTGGGTTAACTGGCCAGTAAGTGTCACCACCACAAACGTCACAACAGAGTTTTTTGTTAACATGCTTTCCTCGTCGTTCATAAACAGAATGATAATCTGTATGAAGCCTGCAGTTCAGGCACCACGGCTTATTCTTATCTGGCAAAGAGGGATTGTGCGATTCATCATAGTTCGATGAATCTCGTAACAATCGTTTCACAACACGCCTCCATTTAAAACATAAAACACTTTCAAACATGACCAGATCGAGGCACCTGCGTCCATCTTAACAAATCACAACACAAAGCGCTTCGTTAGGTGGCGGTCCACCCATGCGGCCACCCCCATAGAAAGTAGAGAGCAGGGCGTTTGAACGACTGCTTAGGGCATATATATAGAGGCAGATAATTAGCCTTCTATCAGGCTGGCCACCAAGTCACCAGCGTCTAAGCAAACCCGCAATCTCTGCTTTTACACCGTCGGCTAACTCATCGCATCGCTCAATTAACTCACAGAACTCTGTCGCAGTTTTAATTACACCACACGTTTGCTGTAGCTCTTTTAATACTACCCGCGATATTTATACATTCCGATAATGTCCAATGGGTGAAGCATTCAATCTGATGTCTTCTTAAAGATCAAAACTCAAAATAGGAGTCCCGCTATGAAGAAGGTCCTTATCGTACTACTACTGGGTTCTGTTTTATTGCTTACTGGATGTGGTAAAACCGGCGGGCTTGATCAAGACAATCCGATAGTTGAGATAATCTTCAAGAAACGTTGATGGACGTCAGCTTTTCACCAGATTGTGGTGCAAACATCACTCCTATAAACTTCGTAGTGCGATAGAGCCAAGCGTACTGAACAACACTTATAGAATAGAAGCCGTGTCAGATGAAAATCTTAGCTAGTGATCCGAGTCAATGGTTCAGCGGATTGGAGGATCTCTTAGATTTTGGATCTGCCTGTGACGAATGTGAAAAAGCCATAGCTCAAATAGTTATGATTGCTACGATAGTTGCCGTCGTGGTGATCATATTGGTCGTGTGGGCACTTGCGATATTATGTAAGTCAACAGAACATCCGAATATCGCCGCTAACCCCCGAAAAGATGAAGCATTTCGAATCGCTAGCCCCCGAAAAGATGAAGCATTTCGGATTTGGAGAGATAGCGCTGACAACTTCTCTGTTAACGCAAAGTTTGCAGGAATTCATGGAACAACGGTCAGGCTCCTACGAGAGGATGGAGTGCTACTGGAACTTCCGGTAGCTAAGCTCAGCCAAGCAGATGTTGCCTATCTAGCAACCCAACCAATAAGAACGCTCACTGGGCATGAAGGTCCTGTCTACAGCGTTGCCTTCAGCCCTGACAACACGACAATCGCAAGTGGAAGTAGGGATGGGACCGTGACGCTATGGGATAGTCAGAGCGGTGCGGAAATCAGAACACTCACTGGGCATGCGGGTATTGTACGCAGTGTCGCCTTCAGCCCCGACGGTAAGACTATCGCAAGTGTAAGCTTCGATAAGACTGTCAGGCTATGGGACAGCCAAACCGGTGAGGAAAACAAAACACTCACTGCGCATCAACGCGATGTCCACAGCATCGCGTTCAGCCCTGATGGCAAGACAATTGCAATTGCAGGCAACGATAAGACCATCAAGCTATGGGACGTCTCGGCCTTAGCCGAACCGTCACCCTAGAAAACACACCGCAGCACCTTAGCATGGTGACTGACAGTCAGCAGCGCCTAGCTCATCCCACCGCTCAATTGATACCGCAACAAGCTGACTGAGCGATATTTTTGCCCCACCTGAGCCCCCACTAATTTCTCAGAAGTGGTGTTCGATCTGTAATTATTGCTGTTTGCATCGTTCTGCCGTAGTCCCTCATCACCCACACATTGAAATCCAGCTCAATCTAGGGGATGCTGTTACTAGTGTCACAAAGAATAGGCCAACAGAACACTTGGCAAACACTTCGCCATTTAACTACTCGAGTTATCTCTTCCATAAGGACTTCACGACGTGCAGCACTTACTCATCAAATTCGCTCTCTCTCTCGCAATACTATTGCCATCACTTGCACTAGGAGATGACAAGAAGGACTCTACTGTTGAACTATTTAACGGAAAGGATTTGAGCAACTGGACCTTTTTCCTTACCGATGCGAATGCCAAGCTCGAAGATGTATGGAGCGTTAAAGATTCAACGATCATTTGTAAGGGCACACCCGGCGGTTATCTGGCAACCAAAGCAAAGTACGAGAGTTACAAGCTAGTCGTCGAATGGCGTTGGCCGGGCAAACCTGGCAACAGTGGAGTGTTGATGCGAATCACGGGGAAACCAACGATGCTGCCGAATTGTGTTGAAGCACAGCTACAGAGCGGTGACGCCGGAGCGATGTATGGATTTCAGGGTTTCAAAATCGACGGCGATAAAGCACGACGTTTCGACGCACCCAACGTGGCTGGTGGTTTGCGAGGCCTTCGTAAGGTGGAGGGTAATGAAAAAGAAGCTGGTGAATGGAACCAATTCGTTATCACAGCTGATGGAGATACGGTAACCATCGTTCTGAACGGTAAAGAAGTAAACAAAGCGACCGGTGTTGATGTGCGTGCCGGTCAGATCGGTTTGCAATCAGAGGGTGGCGAAATCCACTTTCGAAAAGTGCAACTGACGCCATTAAAGAAGTAGTGTGGCTGAGTCATTATCACCCGGCGATTAGGAACCGGGGATCAACGTCGCTTTCGGTATTTGCAGATTGCTACTGATCGCGGCTCGGACAAATCCAAAACAAGGCCCGTTGCCGCCAACTTGGCTCCAGAATCACGCTGGATCACGCGACCCTCCAAGTCTGTAATGACATACACGTGTTTCTCGTTGAGGCCGCGCAATTTCAATTGCATTTGAGATGTTGGACTGTCCGGTCGCCTGAAGGCCATGACCACGCCGGAGTCTTCCGATTCCCTGTTGAATTGCCATGCCATCCAGACATCATTATCGGTTCGATACTTCGTAAGTGGATAATAATCATCATAGTAATACGAAATCACATCACGACGCTGTGCCAGTAGTCGCCTCGCCGTCTCGAAGTCAAAATCATCCCGACGCACATCCCATGTTGTTGTGGTGGACGGAGCAAGTTGGCTCCAAAATGTGTATTCGTCAGTTGTGTTGATTCCCGTACCAAAATATGGAATCCACAAAGCCATGCCATAGCTAAGCGTTTGCATCCCCGTGGTTTCATACGCGTAGTCGCTTCTCCAAAGAGGCACTGCTCGTCGCAAGGTTTCAAGCTCGTTGCGACTGCCACCACCTGAACAAATATCAATCCGCAGCATAGGGTGTCGGCGGCGCAATTCATCCCAGTACCCGAGCAGACCTTCAACATGTTTCATTTCCGAAATGCCGCGACGTTCCGATTCGTCATTGGCATTCCAGAACGGCAGAGGCGGAATGCCATCGTGCCGATACAAGTCAACGCCCTGACTGGTTATCCGCGAGTCCACATACTCTGTGACCATTTCGACAGCTGCGGGGTCTCCGAAATTCAACAGCCGCATATCACCCCGACCCCACGGCGGTGCCTGAGGGGCATCCATCCTTAACCAACATGACAGCGTATAATTCTCATATGCTTAATTGGTAATCTTCACTCCGTAGTCGTTTTTGAATGCTAACGCAGAATCTTCTCCGCCATTTACGCCCGGGACAAATCGGAA
>JAKUOW010000018.1:0-16186 GCA_022451045.1 Pirellulales bacterium
ACTGTTGCTGTTTCAAAGGAGGTAGCTAAACACAACGTCTGCGTAAATAACATTCTTCCCGGGATGCATATTACAGATCCAATCATTGAAATGTTTACAAACATTGCCAAATAAAATGGCAAGCATGATTCCCTCGGGATATGCCGGATTCACACCACGGATCAGAATTGCGACGACGCCAATGAGTATGCCGTAGATCCATTTACCGCCCGAAGTCATCGAAGCAGAAACAGGATCCGTTGCCATAAATACGAGACCAAAGGCAAATCCACCGGTGACCAAATGCTGAATTGGTGTCATGGCAAACATTGGGTTGGTATCACTGCCAATTCCATTGAGAATGGCACTAGCACCAAGTCCGCCCAGCAAAGTTGCAACCATGATTTTTGGCGAACCAATGCGGGTCATGATTAAGATCATTGCCCCAATTAGACAGGCCAAAGTAGAAGTTTCGCCCATTGAGCCTGTTGTCCATCCAAAGAAACTGTCCGAAACATTCAAATGAGCATTTAGATATTCTGATGCACTTTCCGCTGGCTGGCTGGCGAGGTCTGTCAAAATCGTAGCGCCGCTTACACCATCAGTGCTACCTGCGGCATTCCAAATCTTGTTATCGCCTGTGATTTGACCCGGATGAGCAAAGTACAAGAAAGCACGTGCTGTTAATGCAGGATTCAGGAAATTACGCCCGGTTCCACCGAAAACTTCCTTTCCGATGACGACTCCAAAACTGATTCCAATGGCTACTTGCCATAGTGGAATCGTTGGCGGCAGGGTCAGTGGAAAGAGTAACCCTGTTACGAGGAATCCTTCATTTACTTCATGTTTACGGACAATCGCAAAAATTACTTCCCATATTCCACCGACGGTCATACAAACGATATACACAGGCAGGAAGTAGGTGGCGCCGTGCACTAGGTTGGAGATAAAGGACTCACGATCAACACCCCCGAATAATTTGAGAATTCCACCCCTCCATCCTTCAACGGCTGTGTCACCGAGTGCGGAATTTGCCTGCAATCCCGTGTTGTACATTGCCATGAATACACACGGAATCAGTGCTACTACGACCATCGACATCATGCGTTTGAGATCGATGCTGTCACGTACATGAGATGGCCCGGTTGTCACTTCCCCCGGGGTGTAGAGAAACGTGTCCATCGCCTCGTAGAGAGGGTAGAACTTTTCAAGCTTCCCGTCTTTTTCAAATCTGGGGGCTAGTTTATCGAGGAATTTCCTCATCGTTTCTTTCGTTGCTTCTGATGGACGTATGATCTAAAGCCAAGCGGCCGTATCATCCTTCAATTTCTATTTGTTTCAGATTCTGTCTCAACATGGAGCCGTACTCATATTTGCCCGGGCAGACAAATGTACATAAAGCTAGATCTTCTTCATCTAATTCAAGTGCTCCGAGTTGTTGCGCTGTATCGGTATCACCTACGATCAATGCTCGCAGTAACTGGGTCGGTAAAATATCTAAGGGCATGACCCGTTCGTAGGATCCAATCGGTACCATGGATCGTCGGCTACCACCTGTGGCCGTTGTAAATGAAACGCGCTGGGCCGGATTCATCGCAGAGGCAAAGGCTCGGGTTACTGAGAACTTCTTCAGTCCGGGTGCCATCCACCCAAGGAACTCTCGCTCGTGACCTTCCTTTATGACGGATACCTGAAGGTGGAATCGACCTAGAAAGGATACGGGTTCCTGAGATTGCCGTCCTGAAAGAATCGACCCTGAGATAATTCTGTTTTCACCTTCGTTCAGTTGTCCAGTGGTTAGCTGATCAAGGCTCGCGCCAATAACAGTCTTGATGAGTCGCGGATCTTCGACCCCCGGACCGGCAAGTGCGATAATGCGACTTGCGTCCAGCGTGCCGTCGAAAAGCAACGTGCCGATGGCGATGACATCCTGGTAATTAATATGCCAATGGGTTTTCGTCGGCCCAACGGGATTCACAATGTTGATATGTGTACCAACAAGGCCTGCCGGGTGCGGCCCGTCAAACACCTCAGTTTGTACCTTTGGTACCTGGTCACCGCGGATGTCACCGTTTGGTGCGAGACAAAGGTAAACATTGTTCTTGGTAAGCGTACTAAGAGCATGCAGTCCAAGTACAAACTTTTCATGATTCTGGGCCACAACAACTTCTGGATTGGCTGCAAGCGGATTGGTATCGATCGCTGTTACAAAGATTGAGTCCGGAGTGGAGTCTACTGTTGGAGTTTTACTGTAAGGACGTGTACGCAAGGAAGTCCACAGCCCGGAGCTGATTAATTGGCGCCGTACTGTTTCCGGAGTGAGTTTATGAAGGTCATCTCCGAATGCTTCAAAATCAACTGATTCGTCACCGTCGATATCGAACACCATGGAGAGAAAACGTCGCTTCTCACCACGATGAATCGCATTGACCGTACCTGAAACGGGCGATGTAAAAATAACACCGGGGTTCTTTTTATCTTCGATTACCGGTTGACCCCGTTTTACACGATCCCCAACCTGTACAAGCATTGTTGGCTTCATGCCAACATAGTCATCTCCCAGTAGCGCAGCCTGCGTTACATCTGGTCCGTTTGAAACGGTTTGTTTCGGTGGATTAGTGATCGGAAGATCCAATCCACGCACGATGCTATGAGTTCGATTCACGCGACGGTTTTCTGGTGGGACTTATGGGAGGAGTGTCCGGTAAGTGGAGTTATGAATCAGACCAGGAGTCAGGGATTTCATACTCCCGACGGGTTAGTGTCTTGATCCGCAATAAGACTTTGTGAAAAAAATCACAAAGTCGGTGCTACAAAAAGCCGTCCTTTGCCTTGGGTATGAAAGAACGGCTCTGAGGCTTTACTTAAGCGTTATTGTGCCGGCAAAGTGAATTTGTAGCAAGTATACCTGTCGCCTATTTTTCGCAGGTTTTAGCGTTGTTTTTTGCAATTTGCCAGATGGTACAGAAAATCAATTCTCAGCGCAACTGATAGTCGTTTTCGGATAATGCGGAGAATTCCGATTCTGACGAATATTCCTTCAATTCCAAGGATTCCAACAACCGAAGAAGAGTGATGGAGCAGCACGGTTTGCGTATCTATGTACGTATACGCCTGATTGAGTGGCCAAATACCATAAACGTAGCACTGTATCCATTGGATGAATGGTCATCCGAATTTATCAGTAGAAGAGTTGATTACATAAGGACTAACAGATGATCCGACGTTGCATTATCGCGATCGCCTGTGGTGTATTTCTCGCCGCTATTTCAGTTTCACAAGATGCCCAGGCCGGTGAGCGAGCATTTGGACGTGTATGGGGTAACGTCTACAGTCCCTACGATTGGAATCGCTTCTACCATTATCCGTACGTGTACTATCCTCAGAACTTCCGTGGAAGCGAGCATTATCGGAGTTACGAGAATCTGTACCACCGGTATCCACCTGAAATGAGAGTGCCCGTGTACAACAACATGTGGCACAATTTCTATCCGAATGCCCGCCGCTATCACTTCGGTAATCACTTCAGACTCGACGTATTTTAAATCATCGAGTGTAGTCAGGCCTTTGCTGGGACAGATGGTGTCAGCGGTGTGCCATCAGATGACCTATAGCAGTGCTGGCAACTGGTTAATTGCATTCCAGTAAACTTCGACGGCCTTTTCAAGCTGGTCAATTTCGACCCACTCATCTTTGGTATGAGCCTGATCGATAGAGCCGGGACCGAGCACAACGGTTTGAATTCCAGCGCGAGAAAACGCTTTGGCATCAGTTCCGTAAGGCACACCCATCAATTCACAATCGATTTCCATAGATTGGATGATGGATTGCAGTGACGAAGCAAGTGGCCCGTTAAAGCTATCTGTTAGCCCATATTTGAGATTCGGATCATCAGAAAACCGGACGTCGTCTGCCCACTCGGGATAGAGCTCTCGTAGCTTGCCGGAAATGTACTCGGTGATGTGATTAAACGCATCTCTTGGTTCTTCTTCTGGTAGGACCCGACGATCTATTTCAATTTGGCAAAAATCGGGCACCGTGTTTACGCTGATTCCGCCGGAGATCATTCCCACGCTCAGTGTAGGCTTACCACAGCGAGGATGTTCTCCAAGAGTTGGAACGACTTCCGTCGCGTACTCTTCAAACAGATCAATAATCCTGCTCATGCGATAAATCGCATTGTGACCCAACTCTGGTTGCGAGCTGTGACAGGCAACACCATCCACGTACACATGGAATCTTGCGACACCTTTATGTGCAACGACTACGTTTAGTAGCGTGGGCTCGGCAACGATAACACAAGTTGGCTCACGTTCGACGAGTGCGTACTCTCCGGGTTGCCAGAAGTGACACAGGTTTTCGGCTCCCGCCATTCCAAATTCTTCGTTGACACTGCAAGCCATCATTACCGTTGGTGGATTTTCCGGGGGGTTCTCCACGAGTCGTTTAAAGGCTGTCATCATGCAGGCCATGCCGCCTTTAATATCGCAACTGCCCCGACCGAACATTTTGCCACCTTCGATAACCGGATCAAATGGCTCAATGATCATACCGTCAATGGGCACGGTATCCTGATGAGCTTCGAGTACGATTATCGGTGCATCAGGTGCACCGTGAAAAACCGCGGCGATATTATCGCGATCCGGCATGACCGTGTATCGTTTCCATGGGACTTCAAGAGTCTCAAACCACTGCTCAAGGCGTGCCGTCATACGATGTTCCAGATAAATATCTCCGGAGACGTCGCGACCCATGGGATTGACGCTTGGCGTACGCACAAGATCTTGAAGCAGCTCAACAACTTCACTCGACATCGGTCACACCTCGGTGCTGCAGAAAATCACTTAGTTGGTATTCGGCATTTTGCCTTCACGTAATTCGCGTTCCCATTCATCCATTAGAGGCCAGTCCGTGGCACACGTACCAAAGTCTGCCATATGGCGATAGGATTCTAATCGAGCAATGGTTCGATCCAGTAGATCGTCATCTTTACGAAAGATCGGACCATGACTCGGTAATAGCCACTTCACATTGCTGGCACGGATTCTCCGAAGTGAAGCGATGAAATCAGCAATATCACTACCATGGTGAGCATCGATCGCACCAACACACCCGTCTCGATAGATGTTGTCACCACAAAACAGTAAATCACCTAGTCGGAAACTCAATTGGCTATCGGTATGTCCAGGAGTTAACCAAACCTCAAGTTCCACATCTCCAATTTGAATCTTATCGCCTTCATCGATCATCTGATCGACATCAATCGGCGGCATATCTAAGTGAATATTCTGTGCTTCGATTTCCGCGAATGTTCTGAGTTTATCACCGCGTCGCATTGGTTCCGCAGCAAGCGGATGTGCGGCTACATCGGTACGTAAAATCTGGCTGGCACGCGCGATTCCCTGGATGTGATCGACATCTGCATGCGTTGCAATCAGCATTTTGCATTTAGATAGTGGGAAATCCATTTGACGAACGGTTTCAATGATCTCGTCGACAACTTCGTCATAACCAATATCTATCAGGAGCCATTCATCTTGGTCATAGATCAAATAGACATTACATCCCAGCACGTATCCAAGCTGGTAATTTAGCTCGATTACATTCGGAAATACTGGTTTGCGTTCCAACATGGTATTGTGCTCAGTTGTTAATAAATCCACACAGCGCGATGAGATGGTTAGCTGCCATGACACGGATTTTATGAGGCTGCGTTAAATGATTCAAGGATTGGCAACGGGAACTCACTCCTCTTTGTCAGCACTTTCGTCGCCGTCCGCTTCCGCCATAAGCGCAGTGATGACTTCAGCGACGATTTTGGCAGAGAGACCATAAGAGGAAACACGGCCTGCCCTGGCAATGTTCATACCAATCATTTTCCCGTTTATATCAAGTAGTGGACCACCGCATTCATTCGGCTGGACGACTGAATCGTGTTGAAATACAGCGGGAAATCCACTGCGTCGCTCGCTTAGCGGTCCGCCTATATCACCGCGAGGTAGTGCTTCAGATCCAAACACGTCGCTCTCTCTACCGAGAGTTGCGTCAATTTCGATGTCATCCTCACCACGCTTTATCTTGAATTTAAGAGTTTCGCCGGGCAGGTGTGAACGCACCAGATCGATCAGCATTTGCCGGTTTTCAACATCCTTGTCGTTTACAGATAGAATCACATCCCCTCGATTCATCTTAGCCCGATCGGCTGCACTTCCTGGAAAAACTCGTTCCACAAAAACCGATTCCTCAGACTCACCGAGTAAGACTCCCAACAAGCCACCCTTAATAGCGCGAGGTTTCGTGCTAACAACACCGATCGTAAGTGGTGTTGAAGATAAACCGGGTGTTATGACCCAACTGCCAATAACAGGAACTTCGACGTCATCTGCGATTTGTACAGCGACGAGCTTGCGTTTCCCGTTTACTTTCAACAATGCAATATCATGTTGCTCGTTGATAGCGGCAATTTCGATAGGTCGTTTGCTGCCATCTGCAAACACGCATTCAATATCACCACGAACCTTATCGCCTTTGAGTTGACTGGCCTTGGTGATGATATAGCCTTTCTCTGACACAATTGTACCGAGAGCCAGACTCTGTTTTCCGCTCGTGATTCGAACTGTACATTCACCGGATTTCTCAATGACTTTGTCAAAGGCCTGTCGAATCGTCACATGATTTCGCTCGTAAAGTCCGGCTGGCTTTAGCATCATGATGCTTCGAATCCAGCTTACTGACTGAAGACTTAGGTCAACGGCCTTCTCAGAGGCAATTCCACTTTGCTCGCCCACCAGTTGAGGCTGCAGTGGTAGGCGGTTTCGTGAATCATCCGATTTATCCGGCTTGTCTTTATCATCGTTACTGTTTTCTTCTTGTTCCTGACCTTCGCTGTCTTTCGGCTCTTCTTCCGGATTTACACCACCAGCTTGTGCAATGGTGAGTTGAAGTGAAACTTCTTCTTCGCCACGTTGCACCACGACATCAACAACTTCGCCAGGTCGCCGAATACCAACGGCGAGAATAAGAGAATCGAAGTTCGATATTTTTTCATTTGCAAACTTAACGATAACGTCGTTTGGTTTAATGCCTGCGAGAGATGCCGGACTCCCTTCGATCACTTCCGCGATCAGACAGTTCTTTTCTTCGCTGCTACCTCGCACTCCAATGAACGGTGCTCTGGGAGCATCACCCCATCGTTCACCAGCCAGCATTCGATCCCATGATTCGTTCTTGTATGCACTAATGGGCACATGAACGTTGTGCGTAAGCTCCGGACCGATGCGACTGTGAATTCCAATCACTTTCCCTGTTAAATCAAATAGTGGTCCGCCGGAGTCACCACCGATCAAGGTACAGTCAGTAGTTACTACATCGTGATACTTATGGATGACTCTACCAAAGCGCACAACAGGGTTTCTATCCGGCTGAAATCCACCAGGATGTCCCACGGCAATGCACCATTGGCCGAGTTTCACACTCTCTGAAGTCCCGATTTCTGCGTGAGGCCAGTTATTTGGGTTCCAGTCTTCCTGTGTAATCTTGATCACACCAGCATCGATGGTGTTATTTAAACCAAGCGTTTCACCGGTAATCGCTGTACCGTCTTCGAGGATAATAAACGCTCTGCGGTTTGGTCGTCCTGCTACGTGAGCTGCGGTAAGCACATAACCTTCGGTACCTACAATGACACCGCTACCTTGCGCTGGGCCGACTCGGATACCAACGGTCGCTTTCATCAGATCTGGAACAAGTTTTGTAACTTGTTCTTCCAGGGCTACGACATCTTCAATACTTTTCGGTTGTTGACCGTTTATCAGCTTTTGAATACGACCTTTTACTTTGGCGTTGTCGCTTTCATCTTGAGCCTGAACCGTTGGCGCTATGAACAGTCCCAAAATTAGTAGAATGCCTGCTAGGGCATGGGTGCCAGGGTGTTTGACTCGGTTTAGCATCTATTTAAGCCACATTGATAATTGCGGGAATTGTCATGCAGTACAATTGTGGGTAAGAATTGCTGCGCCTCTATTATGACTTGCGTGACCAAAGTTTTGCAGGGTATAGAGAGTAATTACACCTGACAGACGTGGTAGAGTCGGATACGTTGTAACGATTACACCGGCGACCATAGGAATTCGACTTTTGAAACACGACGAAATGACCAGCGGGCTAATAATTGGTTGCGGTTACCTTGGAGGTCGAGTAGCAGCACATTGGCGGGAAACGATTCGCGAAGTGTTTGCGCTTACACGGTCGACAGAAACAGCAACCCAATTCAGCCAGCATGGATGGAATCCGATAATTGGTGATATTACCAAGCCGGAGTCAATCGTGCCGTTTCCAGAGGTGGACACTGTACTGCTGTCGGTTGGATTTGATAGACGTGCAGGATATGACATTCAGACCGCGTTTGTCGGCGGAATTAAGAATACGATAGCAAAATTACCATCGACCATTTCGCGATTGATCTATATCAGTTCCACAGGCGTCTACTCCCAATCAAACGGTGAATGGGTTGATGAAGAATCTATTTGTGAGCCACAGCGTCCAGGTGGTGTGGCCTGTCTGGAGGCAGAACGCTTTCTCCAACAGTCCGAGTTTTCAGATCGCCTTGTGATTCTAAGGTTAGCGGGAATATATGGTCCTGAACGAATCCCGAGAATTGCTAGCATTCAAAAGGGCGAACCGATAACTTCACCTCGACATTGATACATCAACCTGATTCACGTCGATGACGCTGTGCAAGCTGTCGTAGCAGCCAGCCAGTATGAAGGGATGCCGGCGATGTTCGTTATCGGCGATGATGAGCCGGTTATCAGATCAGACTATTTTGGTTTCGTAGCAGAAAAACTGAACGCTCCTCCGGTTAGCTTTACGGAACCGGAAGCGGATTCTCATGTTGTTTCCAGGGCCATGGCAGACAAGAGGATCAGGAACAGCCGGATGAGAATGGAATTAGGTATCGATCTCAAGTATCCGACTTACCGAGAAGGTATCACGGCAATCCTTGAATCGCACTAAATCGCATAGCTAGCGTTCGATATAGCTCGAGAGGATCACTTGAGCTGCGACTGCATCAAGTCGTTTCTTGCGTTTACTCGCCTTTATATTTCCGCCTATCATCAGCTCATGAGCTGACTTTGTGCTGAATCGCTCATCCTGAAATTCAAAGGGAAGACTGGTCACCTCAAACAGCCAGTTTGCAAAAGCCCGGGTCTCCTGACTCTTTTGACTTTCATTTCCATCTGTATGCAATGGTAGCCCAATCACAAATCCAACCAGCGACTCACTAGCGACTAGCTTCTGGAAAAACTGTGCATCTTCCAATTCATTCCGACGAGTATAGTTCTCGTGCGGTGAAGCCAAAATGCGTTGTGCATCGCAGATTGCAATTCCAATTCGTACTGTACCGAAGTCAATTCCGGCCAGTCGACCTGATTCTGGTAATGGACAATCTGTCAAAGTTATAAACTACTGTTTAGGGGGCAATCCGCCGACGGGCAGATTCAGTTTCGAAGTATCCATCCTTAAGAAATCGATGGGTCATTTTCATTGTAATGATATTGTTCACTAGGTACGTGTGGATGACAGGTACGGTTCGAAAGTCCGAAGCACCACCAAGTAGCGTTTCATTTACAGTGACAACCAAATCATTCGGTTCATCAAACAGGGGATTTCTAACACGCTGTTTCGATACGTCACCAGCAAGAATTCCAAACTCGCAGTTCGGCGTTAGGAGCCGTGGCTCGTATTTCTTCCAATTACTAGCCATTTCCTTTCCATTGATGCCCCAAAATATTTGGAAAATTGTGTTGTCTTCAAACATCCGGGCGAGAGAACTTCCGTGGTTGGGAGGCCCCAGCATTACGATCCGTTTTATGCGTGGTTCATCAAACATCTTCATGTACCGGCGAATGACTAACGCGCCCATACTGTGGGCAACTACATGAATCCGGTCTATTTCCTTGTGGTCATCAAGAATGTCGTGAAGTGTGCGGGCATGATCGTCGATGGACTCCCTTGAGCTGGCATAGGACACGCTGATCACCTGATGGCCGAATCGTTGTAGGAAATGCTTCATGTCGTCCATACTGGATCGAGCTCGCAGTATTCCGTGCAGCAGTACAACGACGGTCTGCCTGTACGGTTCTAAACCATGTTCCTGTATCTGCTGATCCATCATCTGGTCACAATGGTCCCGACTACCCCAGGCTTCGCGATAGTTGTTTGGCGATAGCAACCGATGGTGGCCGGTGTAAACATTGCGTTGGATACGCCAATCCTGAATGATACGGACATCAGACCATACCTGTTTTCCACCGAGAGTTTTCAATCGGAGATTCAGTGGCGCAAACGATTTCTTCTCTTCAGCGTTTAGGCTGGAAGAATCAAGAAAAATAGAGCCAATTACCGTGATAATTATTGTTAGAGATACTCGTCCCATTTCAATCCTTCAAGCTGTTTTACGATTTCACGTACTCGTTCTTCTTGGTTCTTGTCAGCAACCAACGTCGCATTATTTGTATGCACAATTACTTTGTCATTCACACCAATCGTGGCGATCAGGTGATCACCTTCTGCACTAATAATGTTTCCTGTCGATTCAATTGACAGGTGTTTTCCTAATACTGTGTTTCCTGAATCGTCGGGTTCGTTTGTCCGACTTAAGCTCTGCCAACTACCCACGTCATCCCACTGGAATATTGCTTCCATAACGACAACGTGCTCA
This sequence comes from Pirellulales bacterium, assembly GCA_022451045.1. Lineage (GTDB taxonomy): Bacteria > Planctomycetota > Planctomycetia > Pirellulales > Pirellulaceae > UBA11883. The sequence goes on from JAKUOW010000018.1 coordinate 10,703, forward strand.
TAGTGTTCCATGACTGCAAAGTCGATCGATGTTCCCTGGATTTTTTCGAATTCAGTTGTCAGCACTGATTGGAATGATGAGTCACCAATTGCTGCACCGATCTTATCAATGTGCACCATCATTTCGGGTTGGAATTGTCGTAGTGCTTCAAGAATGGTCGATGCCTTCCAAACGAAAATACCCGAATTCCAATAGTAAGAACCTGCATCGAGATACTGTTGTGCTAAATCAACACTTGGTTTTTCTTTGAATTGCTCAACACTATATGCATCACAGAAGTCATCACTAGTCTCAATCGCATTTGCCCGCTGGATATAGCCAAAGGACTCTGCTGGATAGGTTGGTGGAATTCCAAAAGTAATGATACGGCGCGGATCATCCTGAACCAGGTTTGCGGCTGCTTGAATTGCCCCTTGAAATGTCGCTTCGGGAGTTATCACATGGTCTGATGGCATGACGGCCATAACGGCATTAGGGTCAGAGGCGTAAACCAAAGATGCTGCTAATCCAATACATGGTGCGGTGTCTCGCTTGTAAGGCTCACCGACAATGTTGGTTTCAGGTAAATCTGGCAGCAGCTCGCTAATCGCCGCGACTAGTTTTTGATTCGTAAGAATAAAGACTTGAGCGTTTGGGACAAGGTTGCCTAGGCGGTTAACCGTGGCTTGCAGCATGCCCGTGTCCCCAGCGAGTCGAAGCAATTGTTTGGGCGTTTCGGATCGGCTAGCTGGCCAGAATCTCGTACCACTTCCGCCGGCCATGATCACCGCATTTATCATTTGTAGTCCTCGTAATTTAGGAATTACTACCTTATATGAAACCAAGTGTCAGGCTTCAGGTTTTGGTATTCACAATTGAAAATATGTGTCAGCGTCGATTTCCTCTGGAAGTTCTCGTAGTTGTAACTGAGCTTGATTTAAGGCAAATCGGGCATTTATCTCTACCACCACTGAGTCATTCACTTTACAGTCGGATTCAGTAAGCCAACGATGGTAGAGTTCGTTCATGGTAGCGCGAGATGTCGCTACGGTGTTAAAGGCAGCTCCCGGCGCGTTCTTTACCGGTGCAAATGCAACTGACCGTTCAACTTCAACCACCATCGTGTTCTGTGCATGAGGTAGAAGATCAAAAATAAACTGTTCAAACTTATATGCGTTTGGAACGGTGGGCGACACTAATTCACCATTCTCCAAGTACGGCACTTTTTTAGCCGCCAGATGGAAGGGTAGGGCATCTGCATCTTCAGACATGCGGAGCAGAAAATCGGTATTAAACGTATGGACTGCAATATTTGAAGCCCAAAATCGCAGCCTCTCTTCTCCGTCAGTGTTTGTGTCGGTTTGTGCAGCCAACTCAGTTGGCATTTCTGAATACTCGATCATTTGAGTGATGTCGTCAATTAACACAACATTACCAGTACGATCATCCGCGTGTTGTTTCTCGATGACTTGCATTGAAATATCCGCATCGGACAACTTATGGATGCCCAACAGTAATGGATCACCGATTTGGGAAAGTGGATTGTCAATTTGTGAATAGAACAGCGTCGAGATTTTATGTTCACGGCACCACGCTAAAACACCGGAGTCCTTGAGTGCAGAGAGCATTCCACCGTGGCCGTTTGGTGAGAGGCACAGCTCGCTTTTTGATTGCATCAGGATTTTGCCAGTTGTCTGGTCAACGGCTGGCATTGTTCCTTGGCAAAAGAAAAACAGCCGATCTTCGCCCAATCCGAAATTGTTGTTCTCGTTAAAGTACTGGACCGTGTCATTGTGCACAGTTGGACTCGTCATAACGAATAGCGGCACACAGTAGCCATACCTGCTCGAAAGGGCTTTGATTTTATCTGTAACAAACTGAAACAATGTTCGTCCGGATAATTCTCCAATGGGATACATGCCTTTGGGATGATCAAATGCCAGACGCGTACCCTGACCCCCGGCAACAACAATGACACCGAGAGCATGGTTGTTTAGCAGCGCCTCACCGGCGTCTATGGCTTCGCTGCGGGAAACGATATTGCCGGAGGCTAATTGGACGTTTTTATCGGTAAGCCGAAGTGCGTTTGGAGGATTGACGACCGCTGTATCTAAAAGCGGCGATATATCAGCGGTACTGTTGCATGTCAGCTTATTGATCAATTCCAGATCAATTGCGTTGATTGATGTGATAAGCGACTCTAGATCCGTATCACTTAATTCAGAAGCTGTCTGCAAGAGGTGTTGCTGTCCAAACTCATGTAGCCGATCGCTAATTATTTGAAGATCGATACTCATCGTTGTCGACTGATTCCGGGATTAGCTTATTGACCGCCGCGTACCCATTGATATGCCAGATAACATAGCACGGGGAACATAATCAAAATCAACCCATATGTGACAAGGGTTGTCCATTTTTTTCCTGGCCAACGTGCCATTTCAAATCCTATGTTCTGCCAACGACAATGGCTGAATGCCGCTCCTTAAGCGGCCTTGGTGCCTTCGTTCATTACGCCATTGACTGTGATATGGATCATCACTTGTGTCTGTTCCGTCGCTGGAGATGTTAGTTTGCACTCAAGGCGTGCTCCATATATTCGAAGTTCACCGACTTTTATAGTGGCGGATGGGCCGTCCAGTTGATTGGAGGTCAACTGAGGCAATTCTCCGAATTGCGGAATAAACGCAATATGCACGGATTGATATTGCTGACCTTCTTCAAATTCGGCGTACAACCACGCCTCAACGCGATCGATACCATTGGCACTACGTGATCTGGTCCAGTGCTGAATTGTGTCGTCCATTTCCCATGGCTGGGTTTCTTCGTTTTCCGGGATCGGCTGGATATCATCCCAACTTTCAGTGATCAACATGTGTTGATCCTCTATTTGGAATTCCATGCCAATTATGGATTCCACGCGAGCGGGTCCCGGTGTGGTTCGCCATCGATTCCACCAGGCAGATTCGCAACCGATAATTACTGCCCAAACCATCAAGGCTTGCTGTGACACCGGATCCATGGAAATCCATATGGCTACAAAAAGAGCAGTAGCAGTACCGAAAGCCCAGTGAATTGCTTCAGCTGATTTTCTTGTACTGTGACCGTTTATGAGTCGTGTGACTGAAATGAAACAAGCCGTGAAGACGATGACAGAAATATCGTTGGCCGACGGTGTGATATTCGATTGAATGTCTGCAATAACAATGGCCATACTGACGAGGAAGCCACCTACCGCGAGGGTGAACGCGATACTTTGCCGCAGTAACACATGAAGTGCAGCGGACCTTGAATCAAAACTGTTGCTGATTGCAGCCATGGTGACGTAGAACTTCGAGACGGAATTCGCAGTACTGTATTTGGATCAGAACTGAACTTATGAAACCGTAGCGAATGACACCGTCATTGGTCAATGCTGAGTTTATTAATAGCCGGAGGCGACTAACTTACAGCAGCCTTCAACTCTTCAGCCCGATCGGTGTTTTCCCAGGTGAAACCATCTTCGCTTCTACCGAAGTGTCCGCCGGCGGCGGTTTGTCGGTAGATGGGTCGACGCAAGTCGAGATAGTCAATAATTCCACCAGGTGAAAGTGGAAAGAAGTCTCTGACGACTTCGCATAGACGTGAATCGTCAACGACTCCGGAACCCTGAGTGTCAACGTGGACGCTTACCGGATCTGTCACACCGATGGCGTATGCAAGTTGCACTTCACACCGTTCAGCTAATCCAGCAGCAACAATCGTCTTGGCAATATGTCGGGACATGTATGCTGCGCTGCGGTCTACCTTGGTGGGATCCTTGCCACTAAACGCGCCACCGCCATGACGGCCCCAGCCGCCGTATGTATCAACGATTATTTTTCGTCCAGTCAGGCCACAGTCACCATGAGGGCCACCTCTTACAAACCGGCCCGTGGGATTCACGTGGTATGTGATATCATCGGAAACCAAGTCTGCTGGTAATTGAGGTTTGATAACGTTTTCAATCACGAAATCACGGATTTCATCATTTTCAACATCTGGTGAGTGTTGTGTGCTCAATACAACGGTGTCGATTCTGACAGGAGTAAAACCATCGTACTCTACGGTTACCTGGCTTTTGCTGTCAGGTCGCAACCAGGTCACTTCGTTTCCAAACCGAGCATCATTTAGCCGGTTCAGGATTCGGTGTGAAAGTGCGATGGGCATTGGCATCAATTCAGGTTCTGTATCTCGACAGGCAAAGCCAAACATAAGGCCCTGATCACCGGCACCGATTTCCTTGCCACTTGTGTCATCTTCATCTACACCTTGAGCAATATCCGGGCTTTGCTTGTCGAGGGATACCATGACCGCACAGGTGTCGGCGCTAATCCCCATCTCATCATCGGTATAACCGACGTCCCGAATGACATCGCGTATGACATCCTGATAGCTGATATTTGCAGTGGTCGTGATTTCTCCTGCAACAACAGCGATTCCTGTTGTAACCATTGTTTCGCAGGCTACACGACTGTGTGGATCTTGTGCAAAAAGTGCATCGAGGATGCCATCAGAGATTTGGTCTGCCAGCTTATCAGGATGTCCCATGCTGACGGATTCGCTTGTAAAGAGATATTTTCCGGATGCCACAGTTAATTCCTTCGACGAATTCTTAATTGCTTAGGTTTAAGCTAATCCAGAATTATAAAGTGCTACTTATTTATTGTGAATTGGCCATTGCCTCGGCCAGGATGTTAATTGTCTGAGTTGTTGCGCCCAGTTGTTCACTCACAAGATTTTTCGCCCGAGTTCCGAGGTCTTCAGAGAATGGCTTATCTTGGAGGCACTTTCGCACAAACTCGGTCAATTCAAGTTGATCGTGTACAACAACGGCAGCTTGTGCATCAAGCAATTGTTGTACGACATCACGAAAGTTTCTTGTTGATGGACCGAAACACACAGCAGCCCCGTAGGCTGCAGGCTCAATCATATTCTGGCCGCCCCGTTTACCAAAGCTCCCTCCCACAAGTGCGATGTCCGCGGTACCCCACCAGGCTCCCAGTTCACCAATGACATCAACCAACAGTATTTTCCACATACCACTTGCCAAGGGTTCTGTGATTTCTGACCTGCGAATCCACGAAATGGACTGGTTCTTTAGCATCTCTGCGACCGCATCAAATCGTTCCGGGTGGCGCGGCACAATGATCAGTTGTAGTTCTGGATGGTCGGGCAGCAATTCAGTGTAGGTTTGGAGTATTTGTGTCTCTTCCTCAATTTGCGTACTACCGGCAAGAATCACTGGCACATCAGGATCTAATCCTGACAGCGACATCAACGCCTGAGTCGCCTCATTATCACGATTGGTTTGGGCGCCATCAAATTTAATAGAGCCTGTGGTATGGACTCGGCTTGCGTCGACTCCGAGACTCACAAATCGGCTGGCATAGTCTTTGTTTTGTGCGGCGACGGCGGTAATGCGCTTCATCGTTTGCCGAATCAGAAAACCGATTTTTGTGTAACCAGCGAAACTGTGCTCGCTGAGCC
>JAKUOW010000018.1:16196-39901 GCA_022451045.1 Pirellulales bacterium
GTTTGCAATGACGACCGGACACCCTTTTTTATGCGCTGTGCGAATTATATTCGGCCAAATCTCTAACTCGATGAGGACCAGCATGTCTGGCTTGATCCGTCGAAATGCATTGGCCACAGCCCACGAAAAATCTAACGGACAGTAAAAAAGGGTGTATTGAGAATACTTGCGCTTGGCTAACTCCATCCCAGAAAGCGTCGTTGTAGAAATAACGCACTCCCAATCCGGGTGTTTGAGTGATATTTCAGCAAGGATAGGTTGTAGTAGGTTTACTTCACCGACGCTCACGGCATGAAGCCAGATACAAGGCTTGTCATTTCTACATCGCGGAACAAACCCGAGAAACTTAGCACCCCAACCCTGCCGGTACTTACCATTGCGAATCGAACTAATGATTAGAAATGGTGATGCCAGTATGATGATGACGAGGTAGGCGAAGTTATACAGATATGCCATTTACTGAAGGCCTGAGTACAGCATTGCCTGATTAGTTATGCCAGGTTATCGTTTGATTTACCCATACAGCAACGTTTGTATTTCTTTCCGCTACCGCAAAAGCATGGCTCGTTACGACCAGGAGTCCGGTTGTGGATTCTGGTCGGCTCGATAGGGCCCCCTTGATCTTGGCTTGAAGCAATTGCGTCCTGTTGTTCACGAGCTATATCAGAGCTGGATACAGCCGAGTCATGCCTCGCTGATGATTCTACCCACGTTGATCCAACGAATCCTTCATCGAGTTGTTCCATTCTAAAGAGCAAGTCAGTAACACGGTCACCGATCGAGATCCACAGTTTGCGGAATAACGTCATTCCCTCGCGTTGATACTCTACTTTTGGATCTTTTTGAGCATAACCTTGTAACCCAACAGATGACTTGAGATAGTCCATTGCAAGCAGGTGATCTTTCCACGCGGCATCGACAACTTCAAGCAATAGACCACGTTCCATACGCCGCATTTCCGGATGGTGTTTTTCATCCACCGCACTTCGCAGGGTAATCGATAGTTCACGATTGTCGAGGTTGCCAAGGTCATCTACTGAAATGTCGTGACTTAAGTGATCACGTAACCACATAGCAAGTTGAGCTAATTCGCCTTCGTTGGCCACATTGGCTACACGTTCATCGCTTGAAAATGACCCGTAAAGCGATTCCAGTTTTTCATCTACCCAATTTCGATGATCTTGACGCCGCTTTTGGTTTGCGAGGCTTAGATCAAGTAAGAAGTCGCGTGTTTCTTCTCGCTGTTGGTTTTGAACGTCGGACAGGTCAATCTTGGCATCGAATCGAGTCTGAGCCCATTCAATCAATCCTTCCCGGTCGATTCGTCCGCCGTCTCCGGCAGATCCAAACCGATAAAGCGCGGCTAGTACCGGGTACTCAGCTTCCTTTTGAAAGTACATTTCGCTAGTGCGGTCGTGGATTAATTCGCTAATCTCACCATCATTCATGCCATTGAGATCATCAAGCTGCAAAGCAATTCCATATTTGCTGTTAAGCCATGCCAGCAACGTCTGATGTTGAAATGTCGATTCCAGGAATACCTGAGCATCGGAGAGATCAACGCGATTTAGCCATTCATCGGCATAACCCATGATCTCGTCAAACAGATCCAGCTCATCGATTTCCTTTAAGGCACTGGAACGAATACTCGCCTGGAATCTTGTGTTAACGAACTTGGTTAACGTTTCCCAGTTATAGTCCACCGGATCCGCATCGCGTGGAACGGTTTCATCCATCTTGTCATGGATTTCACTTTTGATTTTTTTTCGTGCGATGCTTTTTGCTTCCTCACACACCCCTTCATAGTTATGGCCTTTAAAATCCCTAGCCATACTATCGCAACCGAATTGCGTGTTGATCCATGCTGACAGAGATTCCAGGCCGTACATTGGATCCAGCAGGCTTTCCAGAGCTCCATCCACCTGGTCGGCGATGATTTGTTGAACTAACTCGGATACGTCATCACCGTCGAGGATGCGTTGGCGATAGGAATAAATCTCCTTTCGCTGTAAATCCATGACCTTGTCATATTCGAGCAGGTTTCGACGTATTTCGAAGTTTCGCTCTTCGACTTTCTTTTGTGCACCACTAATCCGCCGTGTGACTAGACCACTTTCGATCTTATCCGACTCGGACATGCCGAATCGCTGTAGCCAGTCCTTCATCTTAATGCCGCCGAAAATACGCATCAGGTCGTCTTCCATAGACAAGAAGAATCGACTTGAACCGGGGTCACCCTGGCGTCCACATCTACCACGTAGCTGTAAATCGATCCGCCGGGCATCATGGCGTTCGGTGCCAATAACGTGTAATCCACCGAGGATCTTTACCTCTTCACCCTGTTCGGACATGCCAAATTCCTGGTCAATGTTACGAACTAGGTCATCCCATTCGTCCTGCGGCACATCCAGACGGGTGGGATAGGTGTGTTGCAGCTGAGACCACGCCAGCGTTTCCGGATTTCCGCCTAACAGAATATCAGTTCCACGTCCGGCCATATTCGTGGCAATCGTTACTGCACCGGTTCTGCCTGCTTGTGCAATGATTTCAGCTTCACGACCATGGTTCTTCGCATTGAGGATTTCGTGGTCGATACCACGTTCCTTCAGTAACTTAGAAATATGCTCGCTCTTTTCAATTGACACCGTACCGACCAAGACCGGTCTGCCTTTTCGGCTCACGGAGATGACATCTGACTTATTGATGACGTCGCTCTTGCGACTGCCTCGCAATTCCATTTCATAAGAATCATCTGTTTCTTTGATGATCTTTCCTATGAAGTACTCGCGTTTGGTTTCAATGACATCCCACTTAACGGTGCTTTCGATTTCTTCACAGACCGCTTTATATTTTTCACGTTCAGTTAAGTAGATAATGTCCTTGTGCTCGATTCGCTGAAGCGGACGGTTAGGTGGAATGGCGACCACTTCCATCTCGTATGTTTTGTAGAACTCCGTGGCTTCGGTCAGAGCCGTACCAGTCATGCCGGAGATTTTTTCGTAGAGGCGGAAGTAATTCTGTAGCGTGATGGTGGCGAGGGTCTGCGTCTCTTCCTTGATTTTCACACCTTCGGATGCTTCTACAGCCTGATGCAGCCCGTCACTCCATTGTCGTCCTTCCATCAGGCGACCGGTAAACTCATCAACAATGACGATTTTGCCATCCTGGATAACGTAATTCACATCGCGCTTGTAAAGGTAATGCGCCTTCAATGCGTTATCTAACATGTGTGGCCAGTCCATATTGCCAGCCGTATAGAAACTCTCCACGCCAGCAAGGCGTTCAGCCTCACGGATACCATCGTCGTTAAGCAGAACGTTGTGGCCTTTTTCATCGACCGTAAAGTGCACGTCCTTCTTCAGTTGACGTGCAACCTTGTCTACCTCACCGTATTTTTTGATGTTTTGATGAGCAGGACCGGAGATGATCAACGGTGTTCGAGCTTCGTCGATCAGGATGTTGTCCACTTCATCGACGATCGCGTAAAAGAGCTTACCCTGTGACTGCTGTAAGTGTTTAGGGAAACGATCGTCGCCGTGTGCAGCAGGTCGCATATTATCGCGAAGGTAGTCGAATCCAAACTCGTTGTTCGTTCCGTAGGTGATATTACAACCATAAGCGGCTTGCCGTGTACGCACGTCCATGTTGCTTTGAATAGCACCAACGGAAAGACCAAGTCCTTGGTAAAGTGGTGCCATCCATTCCATGTCACGACGAGCTAGGTAGTCATTAACGGTAACGACGTGGACACCACGACTCGTTAACGCATTCAAATATGCGGGAAGTGTGGCGACGAGGGTTTTGCCTTCCCCTGTAATCATCTCAGCGATTTTGCCTTCATGCAGCACCATGCCACCGATGAGCTGTACATCGTAGTGCCGCATCCCAAGAAAACGGCGACCTGCTTCACGGCAGACCGCAAACGCCTCGAACAATATCTGATCGAGCGTTTCGCCAGCTGCTAAACGCTGCTTGAACCTCGATGTCTGATCAGCCAATTCCGTATCAGACATGCCCTCATATCGCTGTTCCAGCGAGTTGATTTCATTGACTTGCTTTGCGTATTGCTTTACCAATCGCTCGTTACTTGAGCCAAAAAATTGGGTAACAAGTCGCTCAAATATGTTTACGATGCCGCCAAAAAAAGCGGAGATTAATTCCCAGATGCGTTGCATTTTCAGCGTCCAACAACAGTGTCTACCACTGTTTGATTACAAAGTGACTGCCACGGCATTTGTTGCGCATGAAAGCGCGCTGTCGAAGCAAAAAGAACTTAGGTTCTGTGGCGATAGCTTATCCCTATATGATAGGGGGGTCAACGGCGTTTGACACCACGATATAATCCTAAAAAGAGATCGATTCCGTATACGTGCATTTTCTGCTGTCGTGCACACATGTTGTCTTACTTATAGAAGATAAGTACCAGAGTCTAACCGTGACGAAAACACCGCATAACACGCCAATTACCGGTGAAATAGTTCTGCTTGGCACTGGTACCTCCGTTGGTGTACCGTCCATTGGATGTGGTTGCGATGTATGCACCAGCGGTCACCCCAAGAATCAACGTACCCGCTGCTCAGTGGTCTTCGGACTCCCGGCGGGTAATTTGCTCATCGACACGCCGCCGGATTTAAGAACTCAATTGCTTCGTGAGAATATTGGTATCGTTCATAGTGTACTTTTCACTCATGAGCACGCAGATCACATATACGGCCTCGATGATCTAAGGCTATTTCAGTTTTATCTTGGTCATGCCGTATCACTTTACTGCGAGGAAAAGGTTGAGGATCGCATTCGACGCTCGTTTGATTACGCATTTCCAACTGTTGAACCAACACACCGTGGCGCAATACCCAAGCTAGAATTCCAACGCATTTCAACAGAACCCTTTGAGGTACTCGACACTCCTGTTATTCCGATCAGATTGAACCATGGCCCACGCTTTCGTGTGCTCGGTTTCAGGATCGGAAATATTGCATACTGTACTGATACCAACGAGATTCCAGAGGAGAGTTGGCCACTGCTGGAAGGACTGGACGTGCTAATCCTAGATGCCCTTCGACGTAAACCGCATGTGACGCATTTTGGTTTAGACGATGGAGTGGCAGCAGCTGAGAAAGTTGGAGCAGGCCAAACGATTTTTACCCACATATCCCATGATTTGGATCATGAGGGTACAAACGCCCAATTACCAGACTCCATGGAGCTCGGTTACGACGGTATGAGAATACCTCTTACTTAACGCTACTCGCTAAGTGCAAGTTTCTTGTTTTCGCCAAGTGCATTGATGTAATCTACCGTGATGTCTAGCACTTCGGTGTTGTAATACGACTCCGGGAATATATCGTCATCGGCTTCCATCGTCTCTTCGATTTGAGCCTCTTCTTCCTTTTCGGCATTTACTTCTTCACGGCGGGCGAAAAACTCTTTCTCATTAACACTGATGAGCTTGTCTTTCTTTTGTTCTTCATATTGTGCAATCCGATCAAGGAGGCTTTGGAAATCCTCTGAATTACTTATACGTTTGGATGATAAGTCCTTAACAGTGTTGATGGTGGCTTGCTTTCGCATTCCCAGATTAACTTCATTTGCTGAATCGACTTTGTCGAAGTCAACGGCGAAGTCCAGGTCGGATTCACTGATATCCATGTGATCACTAAAGCTGGGAAGAATGATATCGGCAGCGACACCATGCTTTTGTGTACTGGCTCCGTTCGGACGATAGAATTGTTGAATCGTGATTTTTAAGGCACCAAATTCAGGAGGATTCGGCGTGTTGCGGAACAACTCTCGTCCAAGATCCTGCAGGCTTTGTACCGTGCCTTTACCGTGCGTTGCTGAATCACCAACGATAATTCCGCGACCGTAGTCGGCGATGGCTCCGGCAAAAATCTCGCTGGCACTAGCACTGAACTTGCTGGTTAGAACAACCAGCGGCCCATCCCATGCAACTCCGGCATTCTCGTCTTCATATGCAGTTACGCGGCCCGTTGGATCTTTTACCTGAACAACCGGTCCACGATCAATGAACAAGCCGGTCAGATCAATTGCTTCTGTCAGGCTTCCACCGCCATTTCTGCTCAAATCAAGCAGAATAGCATCTACACCACCAGCTTCCTCGAAACCTTTCAGCAGTTTCCGAACATCGCGGGTTGTACTCTTGTAGTCGCGTACGCCTCGACGTGCGGCGTCCATATCCATGTAGAAGCTTGGAAGTGAAATGACGCCGACCTTGAACTCTTCATCGTTAGCGGTGTGCTTGATTACTTTAGCTTGTGCTTCACTGTCCGTTAGCTCGATTCTCGCTCGAGTTATATTTAGCACCGTGGAACCTGATTTATCCGCTGGAATGACGCCGATTCGTACAATCGTTCCGGCCTTTCCGCGAATTCGCTGAACCACTTCGTCAAGCTTCATGCCAATAACGTCTTCCATTTCACCCTCTTCGCCCTGACCGACACTGACGATACGGTCATTGACTTTCAGTTCACCGTGTTTGTCAGCAGCTCCTCCAGGGATGATTTTGGTGATGACAGTGTCGCCATCCTGCATCGTTAATCCGGCACCAATACCGTCTAGATTTAGTCGCATGACAATTTCAAAATTCTCAAGTGTCGTTGGAGACATGTAGGATGTATGCGGGTCGAAACTCGCCATGACAGAATTGAGAAACATCTCCAGCAACTCGTCGCTATCTGTTCGATGCATCTGGTTGGAAAAACTGTTGTACCGCCGGTGCAGGCGTTCCTTGCTGCGTTCTTCAGTTTCATCATCTCCTTTAAGGACCAACAGGTTGTATTTGATTCGCTTTCTCCATCGATCTTCAGCTTCGTCTTTCGATTCTGCGAACGACACATTATCCCAGTCTGTATTGATAGACTCTTTCGCAGTGAAGTCATGGTCAGCATCGATTAGCTCGTTAATTACCGGCAATCGTTCGTCGATGCGATCAAGGTAAGTCTTAAACACATCGTATGCAAAGGTGATATCACCCTCGGACACCATGTCATCAATGGTGTCCTTCTTTTTCATAAATCCATCGATATCGGACTTAAGAAAGTACAATCTCATTGGATCCAACCGGTCAATAAACGACGTGATGGAACGATTGGAAATCTCATCATCTAACTCATGCTGTAACAAGTGAGCACGTTCCATCATTAACGTGACTACTCGGGTGATCCTTCTATCTTTTGCGGTCGGTGCCGTTAGCTCGAAAGCAGAGAGCGGTAGGAAGACACAGATTGAAAAAACAGTCAGAAAGACCGTGACGCGCACTTGGTGCTTAAATGAGTTAAACAGCATTCCGATACCTTGCGAGATTAAAAGAATTGAACGGTGATCAACAACATTTGATCTGAGGCTGGTCGTGTGTATGAATACTATCGCTATTTATTGTCTCAAACAAGATCGACACGTATCTATGAAAGTAGATGTTTTTAGATAATCGATGATATTTGCTCACTGCCCAGCGGTTTTTCACAGGAATTTCGATCGATTAAATAGCGCCAAACCCGCCACCACCTGGTGTTTCAATCACGATCGAATCGCCGATTTGGACATCTATCTGACAACAGGCTTCCAGCAATTTCCGTTCGCCACTTGCTCTGACCAGTGTGTTGGAGCCTGTCTTGCCATGTTCACCTCCAGAATGCCCTAATGGAGGATACTCGCCACGACGCTGCGTGATTATTGAAACGATCATCGGTTCATAGAAACTGATTTGTCGTATGATTCCATTTCCCCCGGGATACACACCTGCGCCACCGGAACCCGTTCGCACTTCAAATCGATCTAACGTCACCGGATAACGATATTCCAGGATTTCAGGATCAGTGATGCGGGTGTTAGTCATATGAGTATGTACTGCAGAAGCACCATGCGATTTGCAGGTTCCTCCCTCGCCACCACAAATTGTTTCGTAATAGCCGAACGTATCATTTCCAAACAACAGATTATTCATAGTGCCCTGGCTGCACGCTGCGAGACCGAGTGCATGAAGTAAGACATCGACAACTCTTTGAGATGTTTCAACATTTCCACCTGCAACAGCGGGGCAGTCACATGGATTTGGCTTGAATTCCGGATTGAGAAAACACGTGGGTAACTTGATTTCGACTGGTTCAAGAACACCATGATTTAGTGGAATATCTTCGTCAATTAGTAATCGCATGACGTAAAGAACTGCTGCGGAGACGATGGCCCGATTTGCATTGAGGTTTGAATCAAGTGTGGCACTGGTGCCGGTAAAATCGATCACCGCCTGATCATGCTTAACAGTAACGCGGATGCATATTTCGCTACCGTCATCCAAGGCATCGCGATGTTGATAATCTCCATCGGGAATATTGGCGAGTGCACGTCGCATTTTTCTAGCTGCTGCACTTTGAATGTGTTCCATAAAGGACAGTACGTTCTCTTGTCCCCGGTCGGCTATCAACTGCAGCAGGGCTTTTGCACCCTGATGATTTGCAGCTACCTGTGCTTGTATATCCTGCAGATTAGTTTTGGTGTTGCGTGATGGATACTCGCCGGAATTTAAAACGGCTCGCAGCGACTCTCCACGCCACTGTCCGGCATCCGACAACTTGAAGTCATCAATCAAAACACCTTCTTCACCGAGATGTCTGGAGAAGGGCGGCATGGACCCCGGACTGATACCCCCGATTTCTGCGTGATGAGCACGACTGGCTGTGAAGAATACCCGCTTACCATCAGCATTAAATACAGGAGTAACCACCGTCACATCCGGTAAATGAGACCCACCTTGAAATGGATTGTTGGTCACAAACACATCTCCATCACACATTATGGGGTTGCGCTTGATGACATTTCGTACCGTCTCACCCATTGCGCCAAGATGGACTGGAATGTGAGGCGCATTTACGACAAGCCGTCCGTCTTCCGTAAAAATCGCACAACTGTAGTCGAGCCGTTCCTTTACATTTACACTAGCTGACGTATTGCGGAGCGTGATGCCCATTTGCGCCGCGATCGCCGCGAACAAATTGTTATATATCTCCAATTGAATGGGATCGGCGCCACTAAGCGTTTTTTGAGGCTCACCGCGACCGTCCTCTGCTGGGCCAACGGACCCAGTGAAATGCAACAGCAATTCATGTTCACTGAGCAATTCAGCTTGCCAGCCGTAATCGACAATCGTTGTGCTGTGCAAATCGGTTATGACTGCAGGGCCGATGATTGTATTTCCAGGATTTAATTCGGCGAGTTGAAAAATACCAGCAGGAGATTTGTTCCCGCTGGACCAGATGTCAGTTGTCGTTTCAGGTTGAATTACCTTTGTCTTTACCGGCTTAGATGAAGGGATTGGGTTTTGATGTGCATGTGTTGCTTGCGTCCTAATAGCTACCAATTCCAAGTTTCGATCGCGTTCTGTGTAGCCATATTTTTGTTCATGCATGGCATGAAATGAATCAATGACTGCGTCTATTTGCTCATTCCGCAATGGATGATCCTGATCAGCATTGTCTAGAGGAATAACCAAACTGGCATCGAGTCCTGAGAATCGCAATTCCAAGGCAGTCTTGATTTTTACCTGTGATTTAGGAATAGACTGTAACGCCGGGCGGGATAAAACTTCACGGGCAACTCCATTTATCGACTCGCTTAGAAATGATGAATCAACCTGATGCAGCAATTGGTAAATTCCACGTTCGGCATGCTCAGTTTGATCAGCGTGACGAATGCCATATGCACTTAGAATGCCGGCATCCGGGTGAACTAATACCGAGGAAATCCCGAGTTGCTCGGAAACCGCACAAGCATGTTGTCCTGCCGCACCTCCGAAGCTGACTAGTAGATACTCTTTCGGATCGTATCCTTCTGCAACACTTATTGAGCGAATTGCCTGTGCCATGTTTTCATTGGCAATCTGCAGGAGTCCCGTGGCAAGTTCGTCGGACGAAAGATCTTCGCCGGTTTTCTCAGCTACAACTTGACGCAATTCAAGAAGCCGATCTTCAATTGCATCAAGATCCAGTGGAAAGGGGAATTGGTTTGGATAGATTCGACCCAGATGCACGTTTAGGTCTGTTACACACAACGGACCACCGCGGCCATAGCAAGCAGGTCCAGGATCAGCGCCGGCACTTGCCGGACCTACTGTTAGCTTGATTCCGTCAAAGCGACAAATCGATCCACCACCAGCAGCGACAGTTTCGATCGCCATCATGGGTGTCGAGATTTGCACTCCCGACTTTTGTGTTTCGAATTCATAATTGTACGCACCGTCGAATCTCGAAACATCGGTACTTGTACCACCCATATCAAATCCAATAGCAGACCGATGACCAGTAACTCGTGCCGCAGTTGAATATCCGACAACACCTCCAGCAGGTCCGCTCAATACACTGTCTTTGCCCGTAAAGTCCGGTGTATTTACCAGGCCACCAGAGGAGGTCATCATTCTGATGCTGGACTCAGCATTTAGTTCGTTGTGAATCTGTTCGATGTACTGCTGAAGTACTGGATTCAGATATGCATTGACGACGGTCGTTTCAGCACGAGCGACAAGATTAATCAAGGAACTAAAGTCGGATGAACAGCAAATGTGTTGAAACCCGTGTCGACTTAGCAAACGTGCAATCTGCTGTTCATGCGTCGAGTTTCGATATGAATTCAATAAGCAAACAGCGACGGATTCAATCCCATTCGCTTTTAATGCCATGATGGCTTGTTCGACAGAAGATTCCTCTAACTCAGTCGTAATGAGTCCAGTTGAAGATACTCGCTCATCAACCGTTTCAGTCATGCATGCGAGCTTCTCGTGCTTTGTGATTCCCAATTCAAATAGATTCGGACGGCTTTGATTACCAATTTCAAGAAGATTCTTGAACCCTCTAGTTGTTATGAGTGCAGTTTTGGCACCGGTTCGTGTTAGAAGCGCGTTGGTACCACGGGTCGTTCCCAAACGTAAGTCCAGCGTCGGGAGTGATGATGCCAGTGGTAGCTTGAGAATCCAGCGAATCGCAATTACTGGTGCCGGCACTTCTGTATAAAGTTCATAACGGTAGATACCGTCGATGACATCTACGGGGCGATCCAATTGAAACGTTCCGGTCTCTGGATAGAATTGCACGACCTTATGTGTAGTGGTACTCGAATTAGCTTCGTGTAGAAACCGAATCGACCAGCCAATCCAAAAGTCATCAGGATCTGCACACCGTCTCTTGTCCGAGAATGAACTGCTGCCCGATTTCAGACAGACACTGCCTTTAACCACACCGGTACTTAGTAGCTTGTACCGGTATTCAATTCCGTCGGGAGACGACCCAATGCAGTCGGTAAACGTGCCACCGACGTCTACCGCAAATTGCCAACGATTCTGCATATAACGCAGCCGGGATTAAAGTGCCTCTGGCGAGATACAGTACAGGTGTGAATACGTTCTCAGGTATAGCTTGCCATTGGCAAATGCTGGAGTCGATCGAGAAGGCGCACCAAGGTCGAACTTACTGATGAGCTTATACTCTTTTGTTGCGGCGACGCAGTGTACGATGCCGTCCTCGTCAATGCAGAAGACTTTATCGCCGATGCGAATCGGGGAACCCGAAAATGCAGTATCGAGTCTCTCTTGATAGTGAACTTTTCCATCTCGAGCATCGATACATGTAAGGATTCCCTTGTCATACCACAGGAACAGTAAATCGCCTGCTGCTACCGATGTTGGTACGTAAGGTGCCGCCCGATCGACTTTAAAGGTAATCGATGGGTCCTTCGTCGGTTTGACGGCAGCGACATAATTTCCACCGCCGCCACTACCGGTTGACCCGAACAGGTGACCACCAGCAATCACCGGCGAAGAAACTGTCCGTTTATCAAAGGCAACAATATTCCAGTTGCGTTCGCCGGTCATTGGGTTAAGGCTGTACATGCCATCAAGCGTGTTTGTGCAAATGAGTTGGTCATTTCCATCAGCATCGGTGTAGATGCACGGTACCGAATAACTACAACTGGCACTTTGAAGTGGTGACTTCCAACGCAAATCACCAGTTGCACGGTCGAAAGCATAGACATAACTTTGTGGTGGCTTCTCACCTTCTTCCAGTCGAATGCCTTGCTGCGCGTTGTTCAAGATCACCATATCTTTGTAGAGCATTGGTGACGTGCCAAAACCATGCATGCTTCGCCATGTGCCCATATCCACGCTCCACACTTCGCGACCGTCATGTGAAAACGCTTTGAGCCACGTATGTTCGGGATCTGAAAACGCAATATAAACATGGTCAGCGTCTACAGCAGGACTACATGATGCATAACTACTTCGTATATGAAGCCGGTGCTCTTCGGAGTCATAACTGCGTTTCCACAAAGTCTTACCCGTAGTTGCATCGATGCCCAGCATAAATCGCTCAGCAGTGGCGCGGTCGGCACTTAGGATAAAAAGTTTATTACCCCAGATTGCCGGTGCCGAATGTCCTTCACCAGGCAATTCGATCTTGAAAGCAACGTTCTTCTCGGTCCATTCACCAGGGAATTTCGCTTCAATTGCGCCTTGGCCATTCGGGCCTCGAAACCGAGTCCAGTTTTGGGCATCTACCGTTTGTGTATTGAGCAGAACAAATATCGTCAGGACTGCAAGGCTAAGAAGATGACGTTTCATGTTTGAACTCCGACAGTTTTATTGCGCGTAAGTAATGCTTCGCGATACTAATCGTACAACACACAGACCTGTTTTTGAATTAGGTCTTACTCAGATTGGTCTTCAGAATCTTCTGATTCAGCGTCAGTTTCTACTTGGGAATCGGATGGCGATTGTAAATTATCCACCACAAAGTCCTTTCCTTTACGACCCGCCAAAAGGACCATCAGGACTCCAAAAAACATCATGCCAATTGCCAAGTAGTAGGGCAGCGTGAGTGATACCCCAAGTAGTGGCAAGCCTAGGCCAGAACCCAAAATACGTGCCATCGCACTGGTACTTTGGCCAACGCCCAAGATCATACCTTGTTTCCCCGGATCGCTACGTCGTGAAAGTAGTGCATTCAACGAGGGCTGCATGAAAGAGAATCCAGTGACGACTGTTGCAAGTGCCAGATACAGAATTCCGACGGACTCATTCTTGATGGCAAGACTCATGATGATGAAGCCAAGAATCTGGGTTATGGCACCAAAGGCGGCAAGATTTGAGTCGGCGACTTTGCCTGCGAAACGGCGAACAACACCGCCTTGAACCATTAGCAACGTGAAACCAATGAATGAGTATGTCCAACAAACTCCAGCCCATGATAATTGGAATGGACTGCTTTCAAAGCCCATGGTTTTTTCACCATCACTTCCTTTGATTAACAAAGAGAGAGTGGTTTCAAAATTAGCGAACGAAAACACACACAGAAAAATGGATAGCAGGATTAACCCAATGGTGGGTACACCCAGTGCCTGGCGAACACCGGCAACATTCAACATAGACTTTGCCGCAGATTGACTCTCTTCGGTTTTCGACTCCGGCAAGTAGAATATCGCCAACAGCAATGCAAATCCGGAGAGAATCGCTGCAGCATATCCAGGCCATGGTCCGGGATCGGAATTGCCATCGGGTACCGCCAGTAAACCCAATAGTGGTCCAAACGTGAATCCCATACCAAATGCCATCCCAATAAGGGCCATGCCATGCGAACGCTTATCCGGTGGTGTGACATCTGCAATAAAGGCTTGAGCGGTGGAAATGGTGGCACCGCAAATACCTGCACCAATTCTCGCGATAAAAAGCAATGTCAGGCTCTTTTGAACGGTGGCCCAGCCAAAGAGTGCATAAAAGCCAACTGATCCAGCAAGGCCGACCATGATGACCGGTCGTCTTCCGATGCGATCTGATATGCGTCCCCAGAACGGTGCAAAAATAAACTGCATGGCAGAAAAACTTGCCATCAGTAGCCCAAGTTGAAGTCCGATCATTCCCGGTTCCATATCCGGGCTCGTAAATTCGTTGGCGTAAATTGGGAGTAAGGGTAGAACCAATCCAAAACCAAGTAGGTCAATGAATACGGTTAAAAAAACAACCCAGAGTGCTTTCTTGCGTGCAGCTTTTTCCATGGTGCTCATCAGATATTGGTGAAAATCCTGTTTCAGTTCACCATAAACCAACGATGACGCTCACGATAGACGGAGATAATATGGATTACCGGCTATGCCGAACTACAACGACTCGCCGAGCTCTCTCAATACGGAGATTTCGTAAATGCCTGTGTCATGCCCATCACTAAACGAAATGGTATAGGCATAATTCCCCAGAGGCTTAACATCGTCAATCGTTAACGGTTGTGCTTCACTTGCCGATATGACAGGTAATAAATCGGTGGGTTTGGGATTCTTCCGCTCCTCATTACAGTGGGCACACGGGCATCGTTTTCTTAACCACGCTGCTTGAAAGACATGCTCTTGACCGTCTTCCCATGTAATAGCGAATTCGCCATTTGCTCGAAGTGAAATTGCTGTGGGAAACATATCTTCTTTACCTACTGACTGACGATTTCACCAAGGGTATTTAACAATCTGTCCACTTCCTGAGCAGTATTGTAATGAACAAGCCCTAATCGAATCATACCCTCTGGTTCTAATCCCAGTGCTTCTGTGATCTGCAGTGCATAGTAATTACCGTGCCATGCACAAATTCCACGGTTGCCGAGTTGTTTTGCCAACTCTGTTGTCGGGATTTTGTTATGCGTGATGGTTACTGTTGGTACGCGTTCATTGATTCGATCAGGATCAGTGATTCCATGGATCTTAATGCCATCGAGCTGAGTTAATCCGTGAATGAGTTGTATAGCTAAGTCATTTTCGTAATTCCGAATAGCAGAGAATGCCGTACATAATGCCTGCCGTCGACTAATTGACTCATCAGCATGCAAGTCTCGACCCAAATCGGCCAGATAATCAACAGCCGCCATGGTGCCAGCCAGGCATTCATGGTTCTGAGTTCCCGTCATCCATTTATCCGGAATCGTGTTTGCGGATGGCCGTACCTTGTAGGCCTCAAGAGACTCCAGAATTTTACGGTGGCTCCAGATGATCCCGATATGTGGTCCAAAGAATTTGTATGCGGAGCAAGCGAGATAATCACATCCGATGTCATTTACATCAATTAATCCGTGCGGACCATGATGGACGGCATCAACGAATACTTCTGCACCGACAGCATGTGCCCACCGAGTTACTTCCTTTACCGGATTTATGGAACCGGATGAGTTACTCGTATGACCGATTGCCAGCAATCGTGTTCTTTCATTCAGCAAAGATTTTAGATGATCCGTGTCGAGAGTGACATCTTCATGCCGGATATCTACGTAATGTACGGTTACCCCGGTATCTCTTGCGGCTAGTACCCAGGGTGAGATATTGGCATCATGATCAAGTCTGGTAACGACTATCTCATCGCCGGCATTCCATTTTCGAGCGATGGCTCGTGAAAATGCAAAGGTCAATGTTGTCATGTTAGGACCAAACACAACTTCATCCGGATCTGATGCACCGAGAAAATCAGCTACGGCTTGATGAGTTTGGTGTAGGATTTCGTCACTGTCATGACTTGTTGGGAAATGGCCGCCGTGATTGGCATTGCAGCGACCTAGGTAGTCGGCGATCGCATCTATGACCCGCTGAGGTACTTGTGTACCGGCAGGACCATCAAGGTACATCAATGGCTTGCCATTGAATTCGCGTGTGAGCGCCGGAAACTGCTCGCGGCATGATTGGACCACAGAATCGGTCAATTGGTAGTCTAGCTGGCTCATTGGGTAATCGTCTGTCCGAAGGGCAAAGAGGTTACATGTGCAAGTAGAGCGGAATTATCGCTGGTCAACAAATCGCCTGCCCTTCGCTTCAAATCGCGGAAGGCTGTTCAGCTCAACACATGCTACATCGATTCGCAGTCCGAGTCGTGATTCCAATAATCCGGCAATCGCATTGGAATCATCATTTTGGTCTTCGACTTCAATTAGTAAGGAGTCCATTTCACCGTCTTTTTGTGCAATTAGCCGAAACTCAACTACACCGGGTAATTCTCTCAGAATGCCCTCGATCCCACTCGGGAATACGTTGACTCCACGTATGACCAGCATGTCGTCTGAACGACCCAGCACTCCACCTTGGAGCATTACAAACCTGTTTCCTGAGTCGGGGTAGACGGGTTGGACTAAATCACCCGTCCGATAGCGTATGACAGGACATCCAGTGCGTCCGAGGGTAGTAAGTACAAGTTCAGATGGATTAGCACCATTTGCAGCCTGACCTGTTTCCGGATCGACAAACTCTGCGATAAACTCGGCTTCGCAAATATGTAATCCCGTGCGATCCGCATTAGGATAACCCCAAGGGCCTACTTCCGAAGCACCTGCATGATCGATAACGATGGCATTCCACGCGTTTTCTATTCGACCTCTAACTGATGGAATCGATCCGCCGGGTTCCCCTGCCACGACGATTCTTGTTACGGCGCTGTCAGCGATATTGACTCCGTTTTGAGCGGCCACTTCCGCTAACCGTAATGCATACGTTGGTGTGCAGAACAATGCGGTAGCATTGCTGCGAAGGATCAGATCCAATCGCGCCTCCGAGCTTAATCCGCCACCGGGAATGGCTAATGCCGCCCGCGAAGTTACCGCTTCATGTGCACTCCAAAAACCGATAAACGGACCGAATGAAAATGCCATGAATACGCGATCGTTTGAAGTGATTGATGCAGCATCTAGCACGTATTGCCAGGTATCGATCCACCATTGCCAATCAGTTGCTGTATCAAGTACCCCCATCGGTCGGCCACTCGTGCCGGATGTGCGGTGAAATCGCACGTAACGATCCACGTCATACGTGAGATTGCGAGCAAAATCGGAATCAGAATCCGTTGGAGCTAATTCGGCTTTTGTCGTAAATGGTAAGTTGGATAATGCTGACAGGTCATCAAGCTTTAGCTGGCCGCCAAGCTTCTCAGCATAGAATTGGTTTTCCGGAAGAATGATATCTAATAATTGATTGAGGCGTTTCAACTGACTGGCTTGAATCGCTGCACGATCAAGCACCTCATAAGATCGTCTTTCTTGTTCCAGCTTACTCATCTGATGCAGCCGTCTCCGGTTGATCTTCTTCCGATTCCACTTTTCTTTCGGGTAAGCCCTGTTTCTCCAGATCTCTAAAGGTATCGATTCCGGTTGGATCTGTTCCTTCTTTGATTGCAATTAAGTCGGTTTTTGACAGATGCAATCGATTGTAGGTGTATTCAGAAATCAGGTAGTACCAATCTGCAAATCGGGAATTGAGATCTTCTATACGTTCTTCTGCATCTTTGATGCGTTGGGCATGATCTTCAATAAGTAAATCGTTATTTCGCTTTACTGCGTCGTATGCCTGTTGCGTCAATTCGTCGTCTGGATCCACATCCGGCAAGTCTGCTAATTCTGGTTCCGGCAGCAGTTGTTTGTCCAAACGGGTTGTGACAAACATATGCCGGAGAATCTCGTCGCCATCAGCAACTTCGCTTCCGAATCTCAGCAGATACTTAATGCCCTGTTCGGTAGAAATGTGCAATTCACCGTTGGCACAAAGTAATTCTTGATCGCCAGACCCGTCTCTTGCATTTACCAGGAAGAACCCACGCCTTTCCAGATCCACTCGAGATTCAGGATCAAAGATCCGGGAGTTGATTTTTAGGTCAGCTCCCAATCCAGCTGGTTTGCGTCTTACATCTGAGATTTTCAGACTATCGATGGCGTCCTGAAGTGTATTGAGTCGATCGGCGTTTAATTCTTCGTCAATGTTGAGAACTGTCTCGACAGGAACCTGATCGTTTCCAAGAAATTCAAGCATTTGTGAAAGGGACCAGATACCTTCTTCAACATTCCAGTCGATTTGTACTTGAAGTCGTTCTGTAATACCCAGCGATGACTCTGTGCGTTTGAATGACGTGTAGTCGTGGATTGACAGTTGTCGAACGTCGATGGAATCCAGATCAAGGAGATCGTCATTTATCCAGTCGGTAAACTCAGTGGTGAAAGTATCGACGTCGATTTCAGCCACGAATACGGCATCTTCTCCAGGTATGCGAACTAGATGAAGTGCTGCGCCTACCGTGCCATCGCTCGACTGGTTTTCGCCGACTTCCTCGCCAATGATCAGCGAGAACTCATTGTTCTTTTCATCCGTAATCGAAATAAGTGTTCCGAAACCAATTTGCTTGTTTAGATCAAAGTAGTTGTCTATTTGATTAAATGCGCCGGCAAGTGCATTTAATCTTGCTTCTAAATCAATCAACTCACCAGGTCGAATATCCGCGTCATCACCTTCCGAGTAGACCGTGACGATTCGGATAATATTGTTGATTTCATCCTCATCCAGTTTGCTTCTGGCTAACTCAATTAACGGTTGCACTTGTTGTACAGACACGTCATCAAGCCCGGTGTTGACGGCATCCTCCATCCGTACAGCCGCTGATTGACCTCTGTCGATCACATCGGACAGTTGATCTAGTTCAGGTTTGATTTTGGCCAACCCTCCTAGCTTCTTTTGCAGATCAAACACTTCATCCAACACCTCAACCAGGCGTAATGAAAGTACAAACATTTGCTGAGCATCGGTCAATTCATCGAATTCATATCGTTTCTCGATTGTGTCGAGCTCAAATTGACGGATTTCCTCAACACTCTCATCCATCGATCCACTGGAGTTATTTCCAGAATTGACTTGCTTAAGGAACGCTTCCAAGGCGTTTTCATCATTCATGATTCCCGGATCCACTACACGGCACTCGCTGTGTTCAGAGACTTCCACGGTGTAGAGATCCTTGATGATGAGTTTTGAAAAGGATGTGGCAGCATCCGACATTTGTTCTTCAGCATCCGCCGGGTAGCTATTTCGTGAAGAGATGACCCATAGATTTGTCGATGGATCCCGTTCGATTTCAAACGACTTGGTCGCTGCCAGTTTTTCATCGACTTGCTGAACTTTTAATCGTTTTGCGTTATTGGCTTCGAAGTTGTCAAACAGCTCCTGACCAACGCGTGCGGCAGCGATTTCCTGTAATGATGTTGTGTTGCTGGCGGTGTCTTGTCGGCTAAAGAGCGCAATACTCCAAACCGTCGCACAAACGACAACGTAAATCACAGTTTTATTTGACTCATTCATGAATCGATTTGCCTAAATAACCACTAACGCAAACGTGAACTGGCGACGCCTTCACGCTCTCGGTAATTCCTGTACAGGAATACCAGAAACGCAATGATCAACGGTGGAATCGGTGGGTAACAAACAGCACGCAGTTTGTAACTTTGCTGCATGTCCATAATATTCCGACTGGTTTCATGCCGTATCGATGTGATCTTGCGATCCAATTCACCCTGTTCGCGTAACTGCTGTATATCTTTTTCAAGCTCATGTTCTCGTTGGCGAGTCTGTGTTTGTTCGATCAATGCCCGAATGACACCGCGATCGAGTTGTTCATCGCTTGCCTGGAGTTGTTTAATCTTCTCCTGTAAGGCGGTGATTTCTTGTTCCTGCTTGTCTACGGTCTCGTTTATCTTGTCCTGCATCGTCTTGCGTGACTTACGTATTTCAGATGCTTCATCGCGCCGTTGGTCACTGATACGTTCTTCAATAGTGCGCAAGGTGCTATACAACGCTTCACGCTTTCTTATCGCGATAGACTGCGCATCACCGGCAAGCGCGTCAAATATATTGAGTAGGAACGTCACGTTTTCAAATCGCTGTTCAATCTTAGCCAACACATCTGGTCTGGAGCGATAGTAGAAAAACTGGGAACTCATTAAGTCGATATCCGCAACGTAAATCACGTTGATCGGCTTGTTCGACGATGCGGTTGGATCGGGATCTTCAATCGTAGCTGCCTGTTCCTTTGGCAATAGCGACTTAAACACACTGGCATCACCACCGATGTGAGCTGCCAGGTAACTTACGCTTCGGTCCCCTTCATATTGCAGCTTCTTTAAATTAGCGATCGTCTCGGCGGCAGGTGCCTGTCCGGCTTGCGCAGGATCAAACAACGTCGTAAACAGCTTCTCGCCATTGATGCGGCCGGAGTTATTTACTGTCCAAACCAAAGGTACAAATTCATTGGTGCTGCGCTTTTCTTTTTGAATTGCACCAGGGGAGAAAAACAGAATCTCTTCCAGACCAGCGGTAACAGGATGACCTAATTGAATAGTCTCATTTGGAATGAAGTTGTAAAACAATGAATCAATTTCCGATAAGTCCAGCGTGGGATACGGATTTGCGTCCTGCCAGACTACATCTGGTGAGACGAGTTGCAGATTCTGTGGATTGCCTTGTCCGATGCCCGGATCTTCTTCAACCATCGTGTATGGAGACTCGATGCCAATCGCTGCCCATAGTCGCCTGATATCAGCCTTGGGAGTAATCGGTGGATCACCAAATTGAAAGGAAGCGACTCTACCACGTAGTGGCTGACGAGTGGGTGGTGCAGATACCGTTTGTGGAATTGGGTCTTCGAAGATGGCTGTGGGAATACCTTTATTTATCGCATCAATTAACTGCGACAATTGTAATTCCTGGAGAGAAGATGGCTGAACGACAAAAAGGATATCGTAGTCTTCGGCATTAAAGGACTCGTTGAGATTTACAGGTTGAATAGCATACTGTTTGCTGAGTTCATCAAGGATCGCTTGCTGAGGAAGTGGTCTGCCGCCTTGCGGATTGAAGATCGTGAGCATTTGGGCTCGCGTGTTAATTAACCCTA
Source organism: Pirellulales bacterium (assembly GCA_022451045.1). Classification (GTDB taxonomy): domain Bacteria; phylum Planctomycetota; class Planctomycetia; order Pirellulales; family Pirellulaceae; genus UBA11883. Next base: position 36,916 of record JAKUOW010000018.1, read on the forward strand.
TCCGTTTCTTTTCATCGCGAGCTACCGTAGCCAACGATCTGGCGACTTCATACTCCACGGGAATACCGTACTCAAAGAATGGCACGATCGTCTTATCAAGTCCGCATCGAAATACGGCACCCATAATGACTTGCTTGGTGTTTTGGATGTCTCGTTCGGTTGATGTGACATTTTGGAGGGCGATTCCATAAATATCTTCAGCCGTTCGAACGATATCGTCATACGGTTCCAGGTCATCGTGAATCGTGACGTGAATACGTGGCGATGTATAACTGCCGAATTCTTTTAGCATCGTCAGCAGTTCATACTTTGTACGGATGTACTGCTCCGGTACTTCGCGACTGATATAGGCTTCTATGTGAATCGGGTGCTCCGGTTCGAGAGACTTGATCAGTGCAACGGTGTCTTCTGATAGGGAGCTTACTTTACCGGCGGTTGCATCGTAACGCAGCACATTGTATCTGCCAGTTACCAAAATGACGGCGACCGATGTGCCCATGACAGCTGTCACGCGAATCAGGTAATGCCACCACATTGACCGTCCATCCCGTCCACCAGACCAGTGCCTTTTACCGATGAGTACCATGCACAGGTAGAGGCCGTTGCAAATGACAACGAGGAAGAACACGGTTGATGTCAGGCTGAATACACCGCGCCGAAAGTCATCAAATTGAGATGCAATTCCCAGACTGGAAATGATCTGAGCGGTCTCGCCACTTGGGATAATGATGTCTGCCGTGTCTGCTGCAACTAACGGGACATTGAAAATTAAGCCAAACACAAATGCGATTGTCATGTTGTTGGTCAGGAATGATCCAACCATTCCAAGCGACAACATAGTAAGACCAATCAGCCAGTAGCCGAAGTAATTCGCTGCGAGCAGACCAGTATCCAGATTCATAAGGCCGGTATCCGGGGATCGAGCCAATGAGCTTAGCACCAGGAAGTTACAGAATTGCGAAAACAGTAAGGACACGGTAAAGATTAACGCTGCTGACAAGAACTTGCCGACTACGATGTCGAAGTCCTTGGCGGGTAATGTCAGTAGCAATTCATCAGTGCGTTCGCGGCGTTCTTCCGACCAGATACTCATCGTGATCGTTGGAATATAGATCAGCATAATCAACGGCAGGTATTCGTTAAGTTGTTCCAGATTCGCCAGATTGGAATTGAAAAAGCCGTGTGGCCAAAATGCCGCAAATGATGTGAGGGAAACAAACACGCAAAGAAATACGTAGCCGGTAGGATTACTGAAGTAACCGACAAAATTTCGCTTGATGACTGCAACTGATGCCTGACGTGTATACCGTAGGATCAGATAGGTTGCGACAAGTATTGCAACGATAAACAGGTCACGTACCAGCAATGTTAATAGACTGACAAACAACCCTGATTCATTCAGGGCCGGGTCGGCGGTTTGACCGATATCCTTGAGAATCTGATTGATGTCCATAGATGTTAGCCGTCCGTCTTGCCAGTTGTTAGCCGTCTGAATGCTGCGTCGAGAGGCTCGCCATCTTCGGCGATTTCGTCTACCGACCCGTCGTAAATCAAGCGACCTTCATTGATCATGATGACACGGTTGGCCATTGCCTCTACTTCCTGCATGATGTGGGTGGAGAGCAGGATCGTGTTATCTTGTCCAAGCCGCTGCATCGTATTGCGGACTTCCTGTATCTGGTTTGGATCCAGTCCGGCAGTTGGTTCGTCCATGATCAGCACATCGGGATCATGAAGTAGTGCTTGAGCCATTCCCACTCGTTGCCGGAATCCCTTGGAGAGCTTGCCGATCGCCTTATGAAATACGCTGCTTAAGTCGCAAAGATCGACGACCACTTCGATACGCTCTTCGGTTTGCTGGCGACTCATTCCCCTTGCGCCGGCAAAAAACCTTAACAGAGAGTTTGGGGTCATGTCTGGGTAAAGCGGTCCGGTTTCCGGTAAATAGCCAAGTTGCTCGGAGCCTCGTATCCTGTGCGTTGACATGTTGTAACCGGCAATCCAGGCACTCCCCTCTGATGGTGCCAGATAGCCCGTGAGTAATTTCATGGTTGTACTCTTACCAGCACCGTTTGGACCAAGAAAGGCCACAACTTCTCCACGGGTGATTGTGAAGTTTACATCACGCGTGGCTGTAAAGGGTCCATAGAATTTTGAGAGATGAGCAGCCTCAATCATCACCTGATCGGAATCAGTGTGTGATTCTTCGATTACTTCTGGAGCTGACTGTTCACTCATGGGCTTGTAAAACGTGGGGGATTTAGTCCAACGCTAGTTGACTTGCTAACCGCAGAGACGGGTAAGGCCGAATCAGTGAAGCTGGAAAGCGGGGATGTCTTTTATCTGTACGCCGGAATGGGTTGTTTGGTTTTGTCTAATTGGCAGGGAATAAGTTTAGTGGTGAGGGTGTTCTTGATTCAACACCGTTTCGGTAAAGCCGGAGATTAACTCGATAGTGACCCCGTAATGATATGACGACGCCAGTTTGTATCATCTGTTTCTGGAAAATCAACACGCAGATGTACGCCACGTGACTCTTCTCGCTCTAACGCTGCTGAAACCATCAAACGACCAACGATCAGCATGTTCTGTAATTCCCAACCTTGCTTGGATTGAAACTGGTATGGCAACACGTATTGCTGCAACCGATCAATATTGCTCAGTGAATTATGGAGACCGGATTCTGATCGCCGTACTCCGACGCCCCGCCACATCAGACTTTTTAGGGAATTTCGCACGTCGGCAAGATCCAGTGTTTCTTCCGGGGGATCGACATTTCCATTCTCGATTGGAAATGCCAGAAATTGATCTTTTTGTTCCGCGGCGGCTAGGGATGCTTTTTGCCCCGCATGAGAACCGTAGACCAGGCTTTCAAGTAAGCTATTTGAAGCCAGACGATTGGCACCATGCAGGCCGCTACTGGTTACTTCGCCTGCTGCCCATAATCCAGGTAGCGTGGTTTGACCATCTTCGTTGACGGTTACTC
>JAKUOW010000180.1 GCA_022451045.1 Pirellulales bacterium
CGATTGTCCCTGCAGAAGAAACTCGTGACGACACATCCAGCCCCGACGATGCTACCACTAGCGATGACTCCGGTGAGCCAACCGAATCACCGGCAGCCGAATCCGAAGGCTCTAGCGTGTTGAAAAAACCGGAAATCGAAACTCCGGAAACGCCGGATGCAGCAGCGGAAGAAGCTAGCGAAGCAAAATCTGAACCGTCGGCTGAAGATCCGAATAAACCGATTCCGGATCCTGAAGGTCAAAAAGAGGAAGACGACAAGACGAATGCTGAACTTAAACAGCCTGAGCTCTCAAACCCCCTCGACCGTACTGCAATTCGATTGTACGACAGCAACGGAAAAGAATCCGTCGTACGACCTGTTAAACGCACTATCATTTTCGATGATGAAGGATGGGAGAAGGTGAAATAACATCACCTTGGGAAACAGAATCCCGAATTGATGCTAAACGACCAACGTGGCAAGAGCGCGAGAGCGCTCTTGCCATTTGTCGTAACAGGCCATCAATAACTCCCTCAAGTCGTTTTGGCATTCAGACCATAACTGTCTGACGTCATCATCATCCAGATAGACTTTGCCAACCCTGGACTGTAAGTTCCGTACCACTGCGATAGCGTGATCTACGTCCGGACTCAAACGGGCTACAACTGGTAGCGACAGCTGCCGATGAGCTGTCACCAATAAGCCGATACTCTGCCGTTTTGTGTGTTTGATAATCCGCGATTGCTGGCGTCGTGTGAGTGATTCAAACCTATCAATTACCCAAATGCAATTCTTCACAGGGATCTCTTTATTGGAATTACCAACTAATTGGAGATCCAAATTCATTTGGACAGGGTTTAACCCTTCCATTTTCAGTTGCTTACAAATCCGGTGCATTAATGTGGACTTACCAACACCGTGCGGACCCACGATTTGACCACGGTAGCCGGAATCAATCATCGTTTGAATCACGTGCTGTAATTCGCCATCAAATCGTTGGTGAAATTCACAACTGCTGGGAGTAATCCAATGAGTACAAAATGGGTTGGAAAACAATGACGTCTTGTGCGATATGTACTGCGATGAATGATCGGTCAAGCGGTAATTCCTTCCATTTTCGGAAGTGCCATCTCACCAACTCGAAATTCCTGATCCACTACATATTCATCACCGTTTTTGAGGATCAACCGGATCCGTACACACCATTGAATGCTGAGGATTTCTCCAGTGTATGAAAGTGGCGTTGGTGGCAAGGTAGTTTCGATGCGTTCCATTTCGCGGAGATCGGCATCCATCGCCGTATCCGCCAGTCGTCTCCTTATAAAATGAATACCACTGTCTTCGTCGCCTTTTCCGCTACTGACCCATAACACTGACACTTCGACCATCAAAATCTCTTCTGCCTCGATCGCGTCAATCTGATAATCGCATACCAGATTATCACTGGGCAAGTAATCCTTGCCTGGCTTATCAAGGTGAATACTGATTAGAGGGTCAAACTGCACCACTCACTCCTTGATCAACATCGATCTGACTGGGGGCGCCGATAGGATGTACGATGATGGGAAACTGTCGGCGAATCGTGGGCTGAGTCTTGAATCTGGCTAACACAACCAGCTTCCATTGAATTGCATTCGAACTACTTCGAAAGGAATGCATGGCCTGAATCGGAATCTGTATGGGTGTGATCATCGAAAAAGCTTCGTTGAGCGAGATTTGGAAATTCTTTTCGATCCCCACCTGCTCGTTAAAAACCTCTACTACTTCCGTTCTAACATCCGTGCCTTGGTGATAGCTTGCAAGCTCTTCGCATATCAAATAGAGCCTCAGTGACTTCACGCTAAGCATACCTGTCTGACGAACCATACAGTTAAAGGACATGCCCGGCTGTAACGGATGTGTGTCAATTTCCAAAATGGTTGGGCCTACACTAGTGATCACCTTGAGTTGAACGAAGAAATACCAGGCCGACCAAGCGCAAATGGCAACCGAGCTAAGTAAACATGCCCAAAGAATCCAATGACTCCAAAATCCATCTGAGAGGGAATCAAAGCACATCAACAGTAAAAACACCGAAACACCGGCCCATGTGAAGGAAAAGCACGCGATCGCCAACATGCTCCAAAAATCACTTCTCACCCGATCCAATCGATACTGAAAATGAGTGCCATGGCTATCGCTATACACGTCATGAGATGGAACATACGGTAGATGATCCTGAATTTCCCCTAGTAGTGTCTTACCGGTTCGCTGGACGCGTCGAATCTGCAGTAATCTCCGACCAGCTACTTTACTGCTACTCAAGATTCCAACGATTCCGCGACCGCCGATCACCACAAACGAAATAATGGCGAGCAAAAGAAAATAGTGTTGAATACGCTGCTGAAAAGAAAACAGCAAAAATCCGAGCGCAATGATTCCCAGCAAGAACAACACGTTGTAGAAAATGAGCTCACCGAGCACACCCAGCATTCGCGCATGCTGGGACGGCGATTTTTGTTTGGTCTGCCAGATCCGTTCGATTTTTAGCACGTCGGTTCCCTCATTGGGCAACTAACAGACAATCTAAACAGTAGTAAAACCTGTCATCTATGACTTCCGTAAAACACTGCCGGAGTCACTTAGCCACCCATCACTTCTCGGAGTTCCGACATCCAACGCCGAGACTCCTCTCTGGGCTCCCCACCTTCTTCATACTCAAGCACAACGTATCCGCGGTAACCTGCATTCTGCAGGATATTTCGTAACCGGTTGAAGTCCGATGGCTTTTTCACTTTATCTGGCCCGCGTACTGCAACTTTTACCTGTACGTTTACTGCGTAAGGTGCAACCTGCTCCATTTCTGCGTAAACATCATCACTACTAAAGTTTCCGGTATCCAGATTTACACCAAACCAGGGGCTTTGCACATCGTTTACGAATTTCATCAGACCCTCTGCCGTACTGGTTGGACCACCATGGTTTTCCAGTGCTAGGTAGACACCATGTTTTCCAGCAAAGTCACAGCACTCCTCGATTGCCGACACCATCAAATTATGAGTCTTAGCTTCGTCAACACCTGGCTTTTGGTGACCAGCAAAGATACGAATGACCGGTGCATTGAGAATCTGCGCATGCTTGACCCAAGTCTTCACATGATCAATTTGCTCTTTGCGCTTCGGATCATCTTCTGCATACCCAAAATCATTCCCAACTGCCGTACCTGAGACATCCACTCCAAGCTTAAAGGCATGTTGCTTAAGTGAGTTTAAGTACTCCGGCGTTACTTCCTTTGGGAAGTAGTAACTCGTTAATTCTGTACCTTCTAGTCCCATACTGGCACAGTCGTCGATGAATTCATGAAGCGACAGAGACTTCAGGTCACCACCGAGAAGTTGGCGGTAACTATAAGCAGCCAGACTGTACTTGAATTTATGGCCGCTATGTCGGGAAATTGGTTCAGCTGCAAATAACCCGGTATTAGTAGCACTGGCAATTCCCATTGCTCCAACAACAGTGCCTTTTATGAACTTTCGTCGGTCCATGATTCATCCCTCTATCGAAGTTATATCTAAGTGTAGATCTATCGCCCTAATATACTCTCAATTGCATCCCAGCTCTTGGTGTTAGCGACATCATCAGCCGTAAGACCACCACGCCGTGCCTGCAACACACCGTATTTCAGCACATCCAACCCATCAACACTATGAGCGTCACTGCTAATAACGATTGGTATTTGATATTTTCTTGCAGCGGCTAAATGAACATCATGGAGATCCAGTCTGGCTGGATTTGCATTTAGCTCAAGTAACTTGCCATTTTCCACGGCAGCTTGCATTACCGCCTCCATATCCACCTCGTAAGCCTCGCGACGATTAATGAGCCGACCCGTTGGATGAGCAATGATATGCACATGAGGATTTTCCAGTGCACCGACTATCCTATCAGTGATCTGCTCGCGACTCTGACGCTGTCCGTAATGAACACTGGCAATGATCCAGTCTCCCTGAGACAAAACTTCATCCGGTAGATCCATCCCACCCGACTCCAGAATGTCACAATCGATCCCCTTCAAAATCCTGAACGAGCCATCAAGTTTCTCATTTAGCACGTCAACTTCCCTCCACTGTGCCAGCAGGCGGTCTGCATCCAACCCGTGAGCCATACTTACACGCTGAGAGGGGTCCGTAATTGCGATATAGCTGAGACCACGTGCCTGCGCTGCCTCAACCATTTCTTCGAGAGTGGCCTTGCCATCGGTAGCGGTAGTATGCATGTGTAAATCACCAACCAGATCTTGCTCGCGGATCAAATCGGGAATCGTCTTTTCTGCTGCCCAGTCAAATTCACGTCTGGCTTCTCGCAATTCGGGTGGAAATACAGGCAACTCCATCGCGGCATAGACTTCTTCTTCAGTCGCACCGGCAACGTATGTTTCTTTGTCTCCATCCATTTTGAAGACACCGTATTCGTTGATCTTCAGCCCCTTTTGCTTGGCCAGTCCGCGCAGCACTACATTGTGATCCTTGGAACCTGTGAAATACTGCAACGCTGCACCGAATGACTCCGCTGGAACAACGCGTAAATCAACCTGTAACGATTCTTCGATTCGTACGCTCATCTTCGTATCACCCCGTCCAATTACCGACTCAACGAGGTGATAAGCACCAAAATGGTCCATGACCGCTTCTGCATTTTCGGAAACAACGAGAATATCTAAGTCCCCGACTGTCTCACGACGACGACGATAACTGCCGGCCAGTTCAATCTTGCGGATTTCACCGCAGCTCTGCATGTGATCGAGAATCTCTCTGGCAGTTTCATCCGCCTTCGCCCAGTAAACACGTTTGTTAGCGGCATCGGCAATCTCGATTCCAGCCAGAATCGACTCAACTGTCTTAGCACCAAATCCCTTCAAATCGGCAACGACACCGGCTTCGCATGCCTCTTTAAGTTGATCAAGGGCTGCGATACCCAGTTCCCGATATAGCATGGCTGCTTTCTTGGGCCCCATTCCCGGGATTCGCAATAAATCTAAAACAGACCTTGGTATCTCTTCAAGAATCTCATTGATTTGTGGTAACTCACCTGTCTCCACTAACACCACGCATTTCTCGGCCACACCTTTGCCAATCCCGTCAATACTGAGAAGACTCGCTGGATCTTCTTCGATGATCGAATTGATGGAGTCCGGATAGTCCTTAATGACCCGAGCACCGTTTCGATAAGCGCGAATTTTAAATGCATTGGCACCCTGAAACTCCAGCAGGTCAGCAAGCATGGTTATTGTTTGTGAAATTTTGGCGTTGTCCAACAAACTCTCCCTCGTATTCCGGACTAACAGTATGACCAACGATCTGAGCTAACAGCTGTTTAGCATGCATCAATGGCGCGATAAACTGAACGCGTACAGGATAGTAATCTAGCACGTATTTGACTAGGTTTTGCATGCCAGCAAATCTAACACCGCAATACCGTAAAGCCGAACAAGCATATCGTCAAGCAACCAATCCTCAGGAAGAATTGGATTGCCTTGAGATTATGCTGCGGGAAATCCCAAAGCACAAAGGAACGGATAAGCTCCAATCTGACCTCAAGCAGAAGATCAGCAAGGTTAAGAAAGACATCTCCGATGGTGCGAAAAAAACTACGAATGATGCTCAAAGTGGTTTTAAGATTCCACATCAGGGTGCCGGACGCGCCGTCCTTATCGGGCCACCAAACAGTGGTAAGAGCCAATTCCTAACAGCAGTTACCCGAGCCACGCCGGAAGTAGCAGATTATCCGTTTACTACGCGAGATCCAATTCCGGGCATGATGGCCTTTGAAGACGTGATGATCCAGGTAATTGACACGCCGCCAATCACCAACGATGTCATGGACCAAAACATGGTCAATCTCGTACGCGGAGCGGACATCGTCCTTCTCTTTATCGACTTGGGGAACGATGACTGTGCCGAAGATATCAGCGCTGTAATGGATCGGTTTAGTGAAGGAAAAACCCGTCTGGCAGATGAAACGTATTTAGATGAAGAAGATATCGGGCGATCCTATACCCGCACCTATGCTATTTATAACAAGACGGATGACTCGGACTCAGCCGGTAGGCGAGAATGGATTGATGAAGTATGCCCAATCCCGTTCAAGTCCTTTAATATCTCGGCAACAACCGGCGCAGGTCTGGATGAAGTATGTGATGCAGTGTTTCGTGCGCTGGATGTCGTGCGTGTTTACACCAAGATGCCAACACAAAAGGAAGCGGACTTTGACAAGCCGTTTACTATCAAACGCGGAGAGTCATTAATGGAGCTTGCACAATTAATCCATAAAGATGTTGCGGAGTCCTTCAAATTCGCAAAGGTCTGGGGGACGAATGTCCACGATGGAACTCAGGTGAAAGGCGACTACGTACCGGCAGATAAAGACATCGTCGAAATCCACTGCTAATCAGAGTACAAAAAAACGCACGGTTGAGATTTGGAGTCTCAACCGTGCGCTTGGTTGTTTCGACCGATTCATCAATAGACGAATCAATACCGGCAAGTCGCAACCTAATTACGAGATACCTTTTCACGTACCTTTGCTACAACGCTCTTAGCTTTGCTAACAGCACCTTTGCACTTCTCGCAGATGGTTGCCACTTTGCCGTCGGTTGCATCCTTCACTGCGTCTGTAGTTGCCTCCACACCGCTCTTGATACGGGTGATCAGTGGTCTTGCATCTTCGGACTTCTCAGTCTTTCCAATCTTCACGATCGATGAAATCTTTTCTACTACTGCACCTTTTTCACCAGCAAAACTATTGCTTAAAGATAGGGTGAAAATACTGGCGACAACAAGCATCGCAATCATTAAACGCTTCATCACTATTCCTCCAAAGACGAAACAAATATCTGCTTTCTACTACGGAATAGCTTATTCTGACCAACCGCCGGCACTACTCCACACCATTCATCGTCAAATTTAGTTATTCCGCTGTGAAAATAGACCCACCATTACGGCTGTATAGTTTTTGAGGGTTATATCGAGAACGGAAACGTATCAGAGCGAGAGTGATGTTTAGACCCTGCCCAATTCCTAAGCAGAGTGCCTGTTTCTTGATCACGAATCTATCAATAAATAACACAGTTGTTAAACTTTGCGGGCAAAAACGGACTTCTCTGCAATCCATATTGACCACTAATGTCATTTCGTGAGAAACTCCGCACCAACAAATGACATGAAGTCATCGATTTGTGAATACGGGAAGGACCCTCAACGATGTTCTCTAGTGATCTTAGACACCTTTTTTCCTCCAATTGGCTAGCAATTCTCATCACAGCCACGTTTACCCTTGGTTGTGGAGATCCAGTCGACGAATCCACCACGGAATTGGAAGATAATCCATCTGTCGCAGAGCCAGAAGAACTGGATGACTCGAATTGGACGGGTGCACAGAATACCCAATCACCGGATGACACTGAGGCAAACGTTGTATCAACAGATTTCAAAATCGCTAAGGATGCCTCACCCGACCAGGTAATTGAGCAATTTCTGGCTGCAATGAAAGACGGCGACAAACCAATCGTAACAGCATTGCTTACAGATAAAGCCCGAATCGAAACGAGCAAGCATAATCTGGTGGTTCAACCACCGGGATCGCCGTCAGCACAATTCAAGGTCGGCAAAGTTGAAACGGTAAAAGGGGGCGCATACGTAAACAGCTCCTGGAGCGAAATCCCACCGGGTAAAACCACGGCCCGTGAATTCGAAATCATCTGGGTAATGAAAAACCAGAAAGACGGATGGCGCGTGTCTGGCATGGCGACGCGAATCACACCGGAATCATCACCGACGTTTCTTAACTTCGAGAATCCTGAAGAAATGCTTAGTCGTATCGAAAGTGCAGGAAACCCAGCTGAGT
>JAKUOW010000181.1:0-3460 GCA_022451045.1 Pirellulales bacterium
AGTAGCAGCATTCATCCACGACATCCATCGCCGCGGACTTCAAGACGATGTGCTGTTGGTGGTTACGGGTGAAATGGGGCGCACCCCCCGTATCAATGGCAACGGAGGTCGCGATCCCTATGGAAACGTCACGAGCCGTTTGATGTCAGGAGGGGGCATTAACTCTGGGCAAGTCATCGGGCGAACCGATTCTCAGGCTTCTAAACCTATCACCACTCCATACGGACCAGAGCACTTGCTCGGCACGATATTACGCACGGTATTTGACGTAGGCGAATTGCGACTGGAAAGCCAATTCCCCAGTGATTTATTGAGATGGATAGAGGGCACGCCAACCATCGACGGCGTTATATAACGACGGGGCATTAGACTGGCACACTAAGGGCGAAGATAGATTTGTTTCCGATGCATGTAGAAGCAGATCCACCAGAGAATTGCTAAAGCGATGCAATATTGCGCCACGTATTGGTAGTAGACCCAATTCCCCTCGTTTAAGCCCAACGCAATGGCGATCCAACCTAGGTGCGTCGCGATTTGCTCTCTGAGCCAACCACCGAATAACTGGGACATCATATAGATGGCAAGTGAATTCATGCCAACAACCGCTATCGGTCCACCAACTTTTTCCAGCGGCATTAGATCAAATAGAACAACGAGTAAACCGAGAATTACGACAACCACCCCGCCGCTAAAGAGTGTCCAACTCGACGTCCAGATTTTCTTTATCATCGGGCCATCGAGACTTTCCTCAGGGATCGATAGGGCCAGCAACAAGACACCAAGCAAGAATATACCGCTCACCATTCGGCCTTTACCTGGTGTATCCAATAGGATCCATCCGCATACTACACCAAAGAGCATCGTGACCATCGATGGCAGGAAGTTTAGAGTTTGATAACCACCGTTGTTTTGTTGATATGGCCCTAATTCTGTAGGCCTTGGAAAGAGATTAAGGAGCCATCGATCAAATCGCGTACCTGCGTTTGCGTCTCGTTTGTAGACGTCAATCTGAATTGGATCTACGTCTTCCGCAATCCCGTCTACCGACGGTTCAACCGGTACCATCTGATGCATGATCAGTGAATAGGAACATAAGATTCCCATTGAGGCTATCCCCAACGCTAAATACTTTTTCCCTGGTATGAGGGCAATCAGATAGACAAAGAAATAACCGAGGCCAATTTGCGAAAGCACATTCATGAAATCAAAATGCGTACGGTTGTACTTCACCGAGTAAAGGAATACCCCCAACCCTACTAGCACAAAGCTTCGCCATGCGGCATGCCCTAGAATCCGACCATTCGTTTGGCCTTTTCTGGTGCGCGATTTTAGCGCGAATGGTATCGACACTCCTGCCATTAACATAAAGGCCGGCTGAATCATATCCCACCACGAAAAAGGCGTTGCTGGCCGGTAAAAGGTCGCTCCCTCGCCCCATGCAAAACTAATCCAATTCGGATGGTGCGTATGAAAGTGCATCTGCTTAAGCCATTCATGCGTCTCAGGTTGCAATATCTTGTACGCCTCTGATTGCAACGACGATTCAGGCGAAAACACGGCGGTTGTCTTTCCTAATCCAAAGGCCCCCCCAACAAGGATGATCATGATCAATCCTCTGTACACATCGAGCGATAATCTTCGGCCGGAATTTGCCACGCATTCGTCCTTTGGCTTATCAAGCTATTTAGTATTTGAGTTTCGGGCAGTGTTCCAAGATGCCTGAAGAGGTCATCATCTCTTCCACGTCATCCAACTCGAGTGGACAACGCTCCGTAAAGTTCTCAATACCATCTTCTGTTACACAAACCGTATCTTCAACACGAATATAGAGACGGTGCGATGGTATCCACATTTGCGGGTCAAGGGCAAATACACATCCTGGCTGCAACGGTCCGTCGTGATAGTCTCCAAAGTCATGCACTGCCATTCCAACCATGTGTGATAGATGTCCTTTAAAGGAAAGCGTCCTGATAGCTCCCTCTTTGAAAGATTCATCGCTCCAATACCATCGGTCAATAAGAGCTTTCATTTCCTCAGCGGCATTTTCCATTACCAATGCAGGCATTAAACCCGGCTTAATGTGCCGCTTAAGTACCTTATGATATTCAACGATGTACCCATACAATTCGCGGTGAAGGTCATCGTATTTGCCATTAACGGGCCATAACCTACCGATATCGCTAGTGTAATAGTGCACATCCGGGGCAAAGTCCATCAACACATGCTCACCGGCGAGGAGCGTCTTATTGTTTCGGAAGTAATGGGCATTCCAGATATTCTCCCCTGCCGCCACAATTGCTCGATAACCTGGCCCTAATGCTCCATTGACACTAAACACGAGGCTAGCGACAGCTGCCAAATCTGATTCCCTAATACCGGCCTTCGTACTACACATGGCTTGAATGACGGCTTCTGCTGTTAGATTCCCTGCAATACGCATCCAGGTTTGCTCTTCCTCATCTTTTATTGAACGCATTGATGTAAGGACATCCGCCACTAATGAAGAGGTATCAACATCAATGCCCCACTGTGTTACGACTTGCTCCAACACCTGCGCAGTGGACGTAAACTCGCGTAATGGATCATCTGCATAACTATGTATTTGATGTCGGACGACATCCTGGCAGACCTGTGCACCCTCCCCATACAAAGTGGACACTGCGGCCGTACCGTGTAACTGCAAATCGTTTCTCAAACACTCTCGCGCCTTCACATGCGTAACACCCGTGAGTTGTTTAACAACCTCCTCGTCTTCCACCGAGAGCATTGCACCTTCTGATCGTTCCATCTTCGCGTCTAAGGCAGGCAAATAGAGCGTTGATGTACAGCTTGTCGTATCAAGCGAAAAATAGGCATGAGGTACTTCAATACCTGTCATGTAGTAGAAATCGTTGAACTGTCGAAAATAGTCAAACGCACCACTACTAGTGTTTCCGGCCAGTAAAACAAGTTGCCCAGTGCCCAAGCGGTTACAAACGTCGGATCTCCTACGCACAAGGTTTTCTGGCGAATAACTATTACGAAAGTATGGTGCTCTTTTTTCTAGATTTGTCATAACACTGATACCTAAGACGCTACGGAGTAATCCCACTGATGAAGCCCTTCGAAGTGCTGTATGATAACCGTTTTGGCTAATTACGAATTCATGAAAGGTCATAAAATGACCGCCAAATGGTTCATAAAAACACATGAAGGTGAAGAACTCGGGCCATTCGACTATTCAACGCTCTTGGACATGCTTTCGTCATCGCCATATTCTGAGAATGCCACGCTTATTCGGCCCGAGTGGCGCGTCGCCTGGAAACCAGCACTAATTGAAATTCCATCTCTGATGGATATCGGAGAGCAAGAACAACCCGAGGCCGTCGCATCCGCCGTTCCGGAAGAAATAAAATCCACCCCGAAATCTACACACTACCTCCACATCCACCGCAGTCGCTGGGCGTTGTTACCTCTAGCC
>JAKUOW010000181.1:3470-7858 GCA_022451045.1 Pirellulales bacterium
TGCAGAACCGTTATATGGTTCAAAAAGAGCTATTTTTTGCACAGTGACATTTGTCGTCCCACTTGTCGCTCTTTGGAAACTGGCATTTGCGTCGTTTCAGGATCATCTATCAGAAGATCAGTACATTGAGTTATTCCTGAACCATATGCGACGTTTTTGTTTTACCTTACTTTTGGCTGTCGTTATTACTATTGGCGCATACCTCACATCATCATTCAGCTAAAATGAATAAGATGAAAACAATTCCATCGATACAACATGTTCTGGCAGCATACCTTCTGTTCGCTATTTTTAGTGGCGGATCCAGTACTGCCGATGAACAAACATTTTTCGAAAACGAAGTACGCCCACTACTCTTGCGTGAATGCATCGACTGCCACGGAGAGAAAAAACAAGAGGCCAGCTTAAGGCTCGACCACATCGACGGCTTCTTGAAGGGTGGCGACAGTGGTTCAGCGATCGTGCCACGTGAACCGGATCAAAGCCTACTGATCAAGGCCATCAACTATTCGGGTGACACACAGATGCCTCCCGAAAAAAAGCTAACTGCCGATGAAATTCAAGTCTTAACAAAGTGGGTATCAATCGGCGCTCCCTGGTTTGGCGACAAGCCCAAGAATGCCCTAAGGAGCGGTCCACCCACCATGGAAGAACGCCAGCACTGGGCTTATCAACCCCTGTTAGGCGTGGCCCCTCCGCAAATCGAAGGCGATCGATGGTCTCGAAATGATATCGATCGTTACGTATATGCGAAATGGGCCGAACAGGGAATTCAGCCCGCACAACGGGCCGATGATCTTACGTTATTGCGTCGCCTGCATCTTGATCTTACCGGCCTGCCACCAACCCCCGAAGTTATTGCAAAGGTTAAAGAATCGGGGCTCCCAACGATTTACCGCCAGCTAGTAGACACTCTACTTCAGAGTCAACAATATGGCGAACAATGGGGGCGACACTGGCTTGATGTTGCTCGATATGCCGACACCGCGGGTGAAACCGGTGACTATCCAGTGCGCGAAGCGTACAAGTATCGCAATTACGTGATACGCTCCTTTATGAACAACAAGCCGTATGATCAATTTGTTGCCGAACAGATTGCGGGTGATATCCTTGCTCAGTCGAAGACTGGAACCAACTATACCGATTCAATTACCGGCACTGGATTTCTTGCAATCTCGAGACGGTTTGGGTTCGACCCTGAAAACTATCATCATTTGACGATTCAAGATACGATCGACACCGTTGGTCAATCATTCCTCGGACTAACTCTTGGATGCGCGAGATGTCACGATCATAAATATGACCCAATTACGATCGAAGACTATTACGCACTGTACGGCATTTTTGAATCCACAACATACGCCTACCCTGGCAGCGAAGGAACCAAACAGCCGAGTGCCTTCCCATCGGCTATTTCCGCATCGGAGCTGGAAAAGGCCTTAGCAACCCGGGCACAACAACTCGCTGAGATGGAGGAAGAGCTGTTAACAGTTCAAGAACGCAAAAGTGAATTGGAGGCAGCAGGTGCTGCCTTGTTTGCACTAGATGCAGGGTTTGAATTGCAAAAGGATAAAACACGACTTGGCACGCCGTGGACCGCCGTAGATGGCGTGAATGTAAGTACAGCGGCCCAAAGCCCTTATAAGAACGTACTGCCATACGGCGAATTAGGCTTACACATCGCCGGCGGAAGTCAAAATCTCAGTTTTTCAAGGTCAATCGATCCACCACTCAATGTAAACACGGCGAATCATTATTTCACCAATATCGATTTCCAAGTACTCGAGGGAGAAAACGGTGCTTTTCATTTTTATTGGGGGCACGGTCCAGGGACATCAGCCGCGGCAATGGTAAGCATCGCAAATGGCGGAATCGCAATTTGGGATCACGATCAATATCGTCGCGTGGCGGATGTAGAAGTAGGCCGCTGGTACAACCTGAGCGTTCAACTTAATCTCGGACCTCGGACTTATTCAGTGAGTCTATCCACGGCTAATACACATCAGCATTTTTCAAAAATACGTATGAACCATGACTGGAATGGTACTCTGGATATGTTTTTTCAGGACCGTTTTGGCCATCAAACAGGAAATACGCCGCCTCGTCAGATCGATAATGTAATCATCAGCTCAAAACCCCTCCCAACCCTTAGTGAAGCCCATGACACGCCATTGAGCTCGGCGGTGCGTGAAAACCCATATGCTCACAATCTTTTCACCGCTCCATTAGCAGAAACGACATATGACCCCGACGGCCATACAGGTTTCTTTGTCTGTCGTCTTAGCCGACAAAAGGAATGCTCTATTGGCGTCAATATATCCGACCAGGAGATTAAAATTCCCGGAACGGTACCTCCTGGTCAGCTGGTATTCCACCCTTCAAGCGACAAAGGAATGGCAACAGCATGGACGGTTCCGGCAAACGGCGATTACAAAGTGACAATTGAAGTTGCAGACGCGCATATATGTGGTGACTCCGTGCACTGGTACTTATCACGCGTATCAAAGGCCGGGGCACAGGCACTAGCGAATCGTTCTGTAGAGGCAAACGGGAGTGCAAACTATTCGACACCGGAGGATGGATCCATAAAACTGGAATCCGGCGACCTCCTGCTCTTAGCGTTTGATCCGAAAGTTAACTACGGCTGCGACCTCACACAACTCGAGTTCAAAATAACGAATGCACAAGGTGTATCGTGGTCTTTGAATAAAGACTTCTTAGATGCTGCGGTAAACCGCACGTTTTCAAATCCCCTCCAGGCATCCAACGGCGGTCATTGGTGGTTCTTCGAGCCATCCGAACAGTTAGGTCGGGACTGGAAACCTGCCATCGAAGTTGAAAAACAGCAGCTGACTTCGCAAGGACGCGAATTGGCACTACTTAATGCGAAAATGATCGAGCTCACCAATACGATAACCATGCATAAGGAAGCTCCAGATGGACCAAAGGTTTACGGAGTGGCGGAAGGCACCGTTGCTGACGCGCAAATTCGGATCCGTGGTGAACGCCACAGGCTCGGTGATAAAGTACAACGTCGGAATATCGAGATACTGGGTGGGCATCAATTGTCGGACCCTACCAACTCCAGTGGGCGACTTGATCTGGCACGATGGATAATTCAGGACAACAAGCATTTACTTGCCCGCGTTATGGTCAACCGTATTTGGCAATATCATTTTGGTCGCGGACTCGTGCTATCTCCAAATGACTTCGGCACGCGTGGCACCTACCCATCACACCCGCAATTGCTAGACTTTCTAGCGCAGACGTTTATCGACTCCGGATTCAATATAAATCAAATCCATTACCTCATCCTTGAATCAGCCACCTATCAACAATCAAGCATAAATACCGTGGTGGACGAATCCCTCGATCCTTCCAACCGATTGATATGGAAATTCAATGCACGTCGGATTCCAGCTGAAAACATTCGTGATTCCTGGATGTATGTCGCAGGCACACTCGATTCCAGCATGGGAGGTGAACACCCCTTCCCCCCCGTCAGTTCTTGGGGTTTCTCCCAACACGCTCCTTTCTATGGCGACTATGATCATAACCATCGTAGTGTTTACCTAATGACTCAGCGGATCCGGCGGCACCCATTCCTCGCTCTCTTTGACGGAGCCGACACAAACGCAAGCACTCCATTGCGGGTCGAAACAACAGTACCGACTCAGTCGCTCTATTTACTAAACAGTGAATTTGTGCATATGCAGGCTACCGCTGCGGCAAAACTACTCACAGCGACCAGTGACGACTTCAATACTCGACTGGACTCGTTGTACCAACGCACACTCACGCGCAATCCATCCAGTGAAGAGCGGGAAAATGATTTGTCGTTCATCACTTCATATAAAGACGAACTGTCCTCCGAGATGTTAGACTCCGCTGAATTGGAGATTCGCACCTGGGCAGCACTAACGCGTGTTTTGATAACGAGTAACGAATTCCTAACCATTGAATAGCATTCGAAAGAACTGTTCCCGATGTTTAACCGACGAGACATGTTAGCCAGAGCCGCAGGCGGATTTGGTGCTATCGCATTGAACGCAATCCTTAGTGAAAACACTGAGAGTGCAAAACCAGCCAAGCCACACCACACTCCACGTGCCAAGCGAGTAATTTTCCTCTACCTGACCGGGGGCGTCTCGCACGTTGATAGCTTTGATTACAAACCACAACTATTCGCCGACGACGAAAAGACCATCACCGTGGACAATTGGCAGGGGCTGGGCGGTGATTTCAAACGACACCTGAAGAAGCCTGACTGGACATTTCGTCCCGGTGGAAATTCCGGAGTGATGGTCAGTGATCTCTTCCCTCACATGCGCAGCATTGTGGATGATCTTTGTGTCATTAAGTCTATGGAATCCGATCACACCAACCAT
>JAKUOW010000182.1 GCA_022451045.1 Pirellulales bacterium
GCCGTCAGGGTCAGGGAGATTTATCAATTCGGCAGCGTTACCAATAGATAAGAGTGTATTGAGCAGGAACAGTGATAGGGTGAATATTACTGTGTGGTTTTTGGTCATTAATTGTGAGCCATATCTGAAAAGAAAAAGGATTTAAGGATGATGACATCTTTGTGTCGAATGTTACTGCTTCCAGAAATGAATGTGCCCTAAAGTGTCGCCAATTATAATTTTCTTGTT
This sequence comes from Pirellulales bacterium, assembly GCA_022451045.1. GTDB lineage: Bacteria > Planctomycetota > Planctomycetia > Pirellulales > Pirellulaceae > UBA11883. The sequence continues at coordinate 229 of JAKUOW010000182.1, forward strand.
ACTGTAGTCGACAGTCGCCTCAATCGGGATGCCTTTCTCAATAATCAGGGAACCAGTCTGGTCACTGCTCGTCCTCCAAGCCTTTACCCGATTATCTCTCCCGCTTGATATCAACCCGCCGTCTTTACGAAATCGCACTGATAAGACTCCACTTTGCAGTTTCCCGGAAAATCCTTCCGGCCTCGGTGGTGTATGCCCATTGGTGTTCTGCATCGCTACAAATCCGGTTTCTGCGTTCCACCAAATCAGACGACCGTCATCCCCTGCACTTGCCACTACTTTTCCATCACTTCGCCAGGCTAGCCCTCTTACGGATCCTTTGTGGCTGGCGAGTGATAAAAGAATGCCGCCGCTGTCGGCGCTGCTTAAATACAGATTTCCGGCACGGTCACCCGTCGCGACCTGAGTACCATCCGGACTAAATGCGATAGATGTGACCCAGTCCGTATGTCGGTCAATCCGATAGATTTCCTTGCCACTTTCTGTTGAGTACGCTTTGGCAATCCTGCCGGGACCTCCGAATGCGACCAGTTTCTGATCAGGGCTGATGTCAGCTGCTAATATCGTATCCAGTTCGTCACCGAACCGCCCGACTACGTTACCTGTTTTAACCTCGTACAACACGACGGAACCACTATGGCCTGGTTGGCCGCCAGCCGCCATCAGGATTTCACCGTTTTGACTGAATTTCAAAACGTAGGGTACGCCTGGCTCAAACATCAGACGGCCAATTTCCTCTTCCGTGTCTGTGTTAAACAACCGCACGTGCTTGTAACCACTAGCAGCAGCCAGTGGGGCCCAGGGACTCGTTGCAAGCCCAAGTATTCCCATTGGTCTGGGCGTGGAGGCGACCGTGATATCTGGCAAATCGACGGGCATTGCCGGTGGCCCTTCCGGCTTTAAATTAGCGGACGTACCTGGAACAAACGTCAATGTGCTCTTAGCCATGAGTGCTTTACTGGACGACGTTTCGCGTAATCCCGTGTCAATCCACTTGGCGATTAGGTCGATCACCTCTTGAGGAAGGCGAGGTGACTCTGGTGGCATCCTGGCGGCATCGTCCTCATTGGTAATTGCCTGCATGAGAACACTTGTGCTCGATTGACCAGCTTTGACAACTGCCCCGGCGCTACCGCCTTGTAACAGAGTCGCATAGTTTTGGAGATTTAAGTCGGCATTCTGTTCGTCGTTGCCGTGACACTTCAGACAGTACTTCTGCAGTATGGGTTTTATGTCATTCGCAAAAGTTATCACCTTTTCTTTTTCGCTAGCAAAAGAGTTACCACTAAGCGCAAATGCGATTACCATCGTCAATGCGATATGAACGTGTCGAATTGTTTTAGTCCTAGTCATCTTAGTGATTCGTCATAAACTCCGTGGAGTTAATCAACGCCCACAGAATGTCTTCGTAGGGTTCCTTTTGGTCGTGGTCTTCACCGATAAGGTTCTTCATCGTTGCCATCTCCTTGACGGTTGGAGTTCGACTAAGGCAGCGAATGAAAAGCTCCTCAACAATCGCCTCGGGTGACTCCGTTTCCATCATGAGTCTCGGGATCAAGCCTGATAACACAGCCTGGTGCACGTTGTTGCCAACAGCCATATGCAAGGCCTGTGAAAGCGTTGCTTCTGGCTTCGTTTCACATGCACAAATCGTATTGCGACTTGACCGTCCAAACAATTTCAGGAAGTCGTCTCGCCAAAGAGGCTGAGCAGTATCGCCGGGTGTGCGTGGATAGAATTCAATTGCCTTAGTGCCTCTGGGGAAATCTCGAAACATGCGATCCCACTCAGTTGCTTTAATAATGGAGTCCAATAGGACGTCAGATCGCAATCGCCTTAGACGTGATCGCGAAAACTGCCGATCATCAGCCTCGTTCCCGTCATTGGGTGTGGCGGAAAGTTGATATGTATTTGAATTGCAGATATCACGGATTAACTGCCTAAGATCAAAATCGCTTTTTACAAAGCTCGTACTCAGTGCACTAAGAAGCGGACCATTAGTTGGCGGATTGGATATACGCATGTCGTCCACCGGTTCGACTAACCCGCGGTGAAAGAAATGGGCCCAAACTCGATTGGTGAAGTTTCTGGAAAACAGCGTGTTATCCGGTGAAGTGAGCCACTCCGCCAGGGCGATGCGAGAGTCTAACCCACCTTCAATCGGGGATTCGCCGCCGATAACGGTTGCCGGCATCTCGCGGCCATCGACCAAGTGTCGAACTGGTGCGGCATCACGCTTGTTGTAGATATAAAACTCCCTTGGCTCAGCCCCGGCTTTACGTGTGATTCCTGTGAAAAAACTTACAAAGCCGTAATAATCATCCATCGTCCATCTATCAAATGGATGGTTGTGGCACTCGGCACACTGGATTTGTACGCCGAGAAACAATTGGGAGAAATCCGCTGCAAAGCTCTTGGGTTCAAAACTGGGTTTATGCACCAACATCGTATATAGATTTGTTGGTCCATGGCTTAGGTTGCTTCCACTGGCAGTTATTTGTTCACGCACGAATTCGTTGATCGGACGATTTGCTTCGAATTGATCGTGTATCCACTGGTAATATGCTTCAGCGGCCTTTACATCTGTCGCGACAGGCGTGTAACCACCACCCATTAGCCGAACTGACTCAGCCCATAATCCTGTCCAAAGATCCGTGAAGTCCTCACTTGCTAGCAGCTCATCGATCAAAATAGCACGCTTGTTGGGAGCTTCGTCCGCGACAAACCGTTTGTATTGATCCACACTTGGTGGTGCACCGGTTAAGTCTAGATAAACACGTCGGATGAACTCCGAGTCGCTGGATTTTTGCGATGGATTAAGTTGAAGTTGCTCCAAACGGTCGAATACCAGTTCATCAACGTAGTTGACAGGTTTCATGCCTGACCATGCGTACTGCGTATCTTGCGGCAGCACAATTACTTCACTTCCAACGGTGAATCGGTCAAATCGCGCAAAGACGTATGTGTCACCTTTGGCGTGAGATGACACAACACCATCGCTTGAAATAGACGCCGTGTTATTGTTGTTAGAGAAGAACAATGACAAGTGAGTAATATCTCGCAAGGAGCCGTCAGAATACTTGGCTGTAACCGTTGTCGCCGTCGTCTTTCCGATTCCATCGAAGTTGAGTTGCGGAGGATCGATGGTTAATTCGACGGGAACAGCAACCTTTTCTTCGTCGTATTCGGCTCCTTGCTGAATCCATGTCTCAAGCGTTTTGTAGTACGCGCTTTCTTTTTTAAATCTCTGTCCGCCGGTATGAGGCACGGCACCCGTTGCTTTTAGTAATATCAGGCTCTCGTTCGGTACGGCCATGTTGATGCGCCGACCGACTATTTCCTGTGTTAGACGGAAGTAGTCCCCCTGCTTGTCAAATCCAAAGAGTGAAAGAGCGAAGCCATCTTTACCACGTGAACTTCCATGGCACGTTCCCTGATTGCAGCCGGCTCTAAAAAACACCGGCATTACGTCGTTGGCGAAACTGAGTTGCTTTTCCTGCGCCGAGACATTGCCGCAAAGAATAAGTGGCACCAGGAAGTAGAGGTATGATCGGTTCATCTTACTCACCTCCGCTCTTGACGGCGGGGTCTACGCGAAGTGTGCCGTTTTGCGTGACCTGACGAATGGACTGACCGTCGATGTTGTAAGTAATCTCACACTTCAGTTCTTTATATTGCCCGAGAAGCGCTTCTTCGGTTGCCTTGATTGTGAACGTGAGTTCTTCTGTGTCAGCCTCGATATGATAATTGTCTCCGACAATGCTAACTCCTTTCGGCAGACCAAGTAGGGACACCTTGGCAGTACCGGCGAAGGGCTGCAGGTGTTCAATTTTGCATTTAAGGGTGCCAGTCTGGTTTCGCCGAATCGTACCACTGGGAAACTTGATGGCGACATACGGTGATGTAACGACTAGGTCGAAAAAACTTGATGCCACTCGCCGCACACCGACTCCAGATTCCCAGTCTCCTTCCTTGGTATGGCCATTTATGGTCATTCGATACGTGCCTGGCTTGGCTGAGGGCGAAGCGCTCAGAACGAAATCTGCTTCGGTCTCACCTTCTGGTATTACGAGCAGTTCACCGGCGGAAACACCAGGCGGGTACCAATCTGGTTGCATTTCAACGGCACCAATAAAGCCCTCATTGCGGTTGATGCGGACCTTCAATCGCAACTCACCTGCCTGAGAGATGGGTATTGTGGGTTGGGTTACATCAATCGTGAATGGTGAGGATTCCACGATACCGATTGCATAACTCATCAAATGGGCATGATGCCAACTGCGTCCACCGGAATGGTTAATAAAAGGAATATATGCCTGACTGCTTGTATCAACAAAGCCAGCGTCATCGAGTCGCTTCAAACGAATGTGGAAAAGTTGTGCGGCAGGTGATGCATCCGAGTCTGCAATAAACAGGCACGGAACTCCATTCATGCCTGGTGTGTAATCTGGTGCGATCATCCTCACACCTTTTGGAAGCCCAACGGGAATTAATCGCAACGCACCTTTATACGTATTCCCCTGCTCCTCCGCGATATAGATGTTGACCGACCACTTGTTGCCTTTTGGGATAATAAAGCCAGCTGTTCGATTAATCTCGAATCGATCGTTGGCCCAGCTGACGGTGTGATTGTGGAGCGTGTCACGAGCCTCTGCGATTTCAATTCGATAAACGAAGTGATCACCTCCGAGTCCTCTCAAGTCCTGAATGCCGATCAGATGGATGCCGTCTTCTTGCGGAGTATGGTTGCCAGAGCCGTCTAGTAATTCCGGTCTCTGAAGCCCCCGAGGAATTACTGGCTTGCCTCGCTCGTTCCATGATGCATCATCAACTGAAAGGGCTAAGTCTTCGGCATCGATGTGGCGTACCCAGACACTGCTGTCAATTGGACTGCCGTTTCCTCTTGCAAATACACGTATCCGGTACTTAACACCCTTTTTCATGAAAACTTTAAATACGTCCTCTTCTCCCGCGGTAGCGATTATGCCGTTTAGTGCTACAGGTGCAGGATGCGTTTGATCAATCTGGGATTCCAAAGCATTGGGAAATGTGCACACGCGAAGCGGCAGGTGAGACGGAGGTTGCGTACCAGCTTCTCCGGGATAAAAGCGAAAGTCACCAGATTTAGTTGGCCAGGCGACTTGTTGTGAGGTCGTCCCAAGTCCGTCTCCTAGCAGTTGAACGGTTTCCGTGGTGCCAGCCTGACCACCAAGTGGATATGCAATGAGCGGTCGCAAAAAATTGCCGATATGAGCACGATAAAAAATCCATCTCCCACCTTTATAAAGCTGCTGACGGATGTGAACAAAGTACTTGCCTGAATAGGGCGCTGCAATGCTCAATATCGGATCTTGGATATGTAAATCACTGTCGTCGCATGAGGCGATTACCTTTCCGTCTTTATCGAGAATGTGTACGAGCAGATCGTACTCGGATTCGGCATATGCCTTGTCACAAAGCCTGACACAGTCGAGTTCTACTGAAATCCTCTCATTTGCTTTGGCCTCAATGGCGTAGTAGTCATGATCGCGTTCACGTGTGACCTTTATTTCACCCGCGACTGTGTGATTCATAGGGATAGGCTGAGCCGTTTCCAGTGAGTCATTTGGTGATGTGATTGCTTCGGTATTCTCTTTTACAACGGTATTTCCACCGCTGTAAGTGACTTCGAATCCACCGCGTTCAAGTTCAGGGATGATTGGATACGGGCCAACCCAAAATGTCGCTACAGATGTAAGCGTGTCCTTGGTTCGCAGTCGAAGTGGATGTTCTCCGAGCGGACAATCCTCGGCGATCTCAAATGTGCAACGTACTTGTTCTTTGACATATCCACCGTGATGTAAAGAAATCCCATTCTCGAGATCCGGTAGGTTTTCAAATGCAATCGCTCTGATACCCGGGCGATAGAAGAGTACTTCACGGGCATCTTTAATATTCAGTCCTTGCATGACTACGGTTACATTTGTGCCTCGCTGACCACTTCGTGGTGTAAGCACTTCAATGTTTCGCCGTTGCACAGCCTGTAACTCGTTAGTGCTAGCGAGCAGGCATAGGAATGCGCAGAAGGTGAGGAATTGTTTTGGGAATGACATTAGGCCAGCAGTCCTTTTACGACCTTGCCACCCTTAACGATTTCGATTGGTCGAGTACCAAAGGCCAGCAGCTCTTTGTTGGAATCGATGCCGAGTTGGTGGTACACCGTACAAAGGAAGTCTTCCAGTGCAACGGGGTTCTTATCCGGTTCGTTGGCAGTTGCATCGGATGCGCCGTATATTTGGCCCCGTGTAATGCCGCCGCCAGCCAGCATCATGCTGTAACTGCGGGCCCAGTGATCGCGACCGTTTGCAGTATTAACTCTGGGAGTACGTCCAAATTCGGTGGTAACCATTACCAGCGTTTCATCCAGCATGCCCCTTTGGTCCAGGTCAGAGATTAAACCGGCAATGGCATGGTCCAACGCGGGGCCCTTATCAAGGTATGCATCACGGATTGATTTATGATTGTCCCAACCGCCGTAGTCGACCGAAACAAATCGCACGCCGGCATCCACCAACCTGCGGGCCATTAAGAGACGTGCTCCTACAGCTGCCGGTTGCCTTCGGTAGTTGAGTATGTAGCCTTGTCCGTACAATTCCCTGGTGGTATCACTCTCACCTTCAAGCGTAAATGCCTTTTGGGCTGCTTCAGAGTTAAGCAGTGTATATGCCTGTTCGTAGAATTGTTTCATCGTACCCAGTTGCGATTTATCGACCTTTCTGTCTTGCAAGCTGGATTCGAGAACGGCTCTCGCTTTCGTCCTGCGTTCAAATTGTCTAGCTGATACTCCACCAGGAAGTGAAAGATCCTTCACATTGAAATCACCGCGTCCGCCGGGATCGGCATTCAGCTCAAATACACCATACTTGCTGCTTAGATATCCAGTGCCACCTGCAAAACTATTTCCGTTAGGAATGGCAATGTACGGAGGCATGTTGTTTCGGATGCCGTATTCGTGGGCAATGACAGAACCCATCTGCGGGTAGTCGATAACCGTTGTTGGCAAGTAACCGGTAAAAAGATGGTACGTCGCTTGTCCGTGGTCAGGAATCTTGCAGTGCATAGATCGTACAACGGTGATTTTGTCACTGATCTGGGCCATGCGGGGGAAATTCTCGCTGAAATGATATCCATTTCCGGTCTTCACGACGCCGAAGGAGCCACGGTAATCGATGGGTGCCTCCGGTTTCGGATCCCAGGACTCCTGAGCGGAGAAACCACCACTGAGGTTAAGGTGGATGATGCTCTTGGCCGGTGCGTTGGGATTAGCCTGAAGGATATCGGCCAACGACAAGCCGAACGCGGAGCCCAAGCACATCTTCAGAGCGGTACGGCGATTGTGTTTTGTAAGAACATTCATGGTTTCTTGTGAGCGAACGTAGTTTTAGGGTTTCCTTCATTGTAAGAACCGTGGGGATAATAGTCATGAGATACGCTATAAAAGTCTATCTGTAAATGCAAATGACTGGCATCTCGGACTCTCAAATAGCCCGCATCCAATTCCATGATCGCCTCGCGGCTCTTTGGAATATGGCGTGGTTGGGCCATGC
>JAKUOW010000183.1 GCA_022451045.1 Pirellulales bacterium
GAAGCCATCGAAGGTGGGGATATGGAAGATGTTGAAGCTGTTGCCAACTTGCGAGCCGGGACTGCACTTGTGCGCGTCGATGATAAGGGCTGGGCGGCGGATGGTCGGGTAATCTTCAACCATGAGCCCGCCGATGTCCTCGAACGCTTTTCAGATGAGTTAAGCCTATACCAGCCAGAATCTGCAACTGTCGGCGAAGAGAATGCCGTATGATACTTGGCGCACACATGTCGATCGCGGGCGGCTATTACCGCAGCCTTGATTCCGGACATGAAAACGGATGCGACTGTGTGCAGTTGTTCACCAAGAATAACAATCAATGGCGAGCAAAGCCAATCACACCTGAGGATGTCGATAGATTTCAGGCTGCTAAGGAAAAATACGGATATGTACACACACTCTCCCACGCGTCCTACCTCATCAACATGGGATCACCCAAAGATGAGCTGCGCGAAAAGTCGATCGATGCCATGGTGGAGGAATTGAAACGCGCTCACTTGCTCGGCGTGCCACTCGTTGTAGTACACCCTGGTTCATTTACCACGAGTACCGAAGCGGATGGAATCAAACGCATCGGTGAATCTATCGACCTTGTACACGATGCTGCCGGTGACATTTGCAGTAGGTTGTTGCTAGAGACAACCGCTGGACAGGGCACTAATCTTGGCTGGCGATTCGAGCAATTAGCCGGAATGCTCGATGCATGCGAGTCTAGCGACCGAGTCGGAATTTGTTGTGACACGTGTCACATGTTTGCAGCGGGCTATGCTATGGGAACGGAAGCGGAATGGAGCGATACATGGCAACAGTTTGATGACATCCTTGGACTCAACAAGCTGCTTGCATTTCATCTAAATGACAGCAAAAAAGAATTCGGCAGTCGCAAGGACCGGCATGAACATATCGGTCAGGGATTTATGGGAATAGATCCCTTCCGCTATCTAATGAACGACAACCGCTTTTCGCACATACCCATGTACCTTGAAACGGCCAAAGGGGATGCCGACGGTGAATACGAAGGCCTCACATGGGACCAAGTCAACCTACAGGTTCTACGCAGTTTGTAGCAAGAACCAGCTGGAATCCCACGCGACCAAGTGTGACAATTAGGAAAACACGGGGCATCGAAGATTCACTTAAAGGAGCCGAAACATGTCAAAGGGAGTTATTTTGGCCAAGTTCGCCACCAGAAACGAAGCGTTTATTGTGGCCGAGTATTTAGGTGAAAACGGAATTCTTGCAACAGTGATGGGCGATGATGCGGGCGGTGCGCTTGCTGGTCTGACTCTAAGTAAGGGATTCACCATCCTGGTACCGGAGGAAGACAAATCCTTGGCAACCGAATTACTGGATAACCCGCCAGCGGCAGAGGAACAATAAACTCGCCAAGGTTCAGCTTTATCGAGCCTCAATCTAAGCGAATACTGACATCGTCTGCCTGGTCGTGGTCTAAGCGTAGTGTCCTGATGTTTCCGCTCGCATCGGTAACACTGACCACCCAAATTCGACCGTTGTCTTCTCGAGGTCCGACGGCAACGGTTTCCCCGGCAATTGCCTGATCGGAAACCAAGTTACCAATGCTGTGAATCCTGCCAGTGTGACCCTCACGCAAAATAGCGAGTTTCACCAATTCACCAGGCACCAGATGCAGGAAGTCCTCGGGGATCTCGGAGCCGTGCGGATCGGTCAGCGGGTGTCCCAATTTATCATCTAAATAGTCCACGGCATCCTCATCGTGAACATGTTCAAGAACGTGAGCATGAGCGTGCAGGTTTTCCTCATGAACTCCTGCTTCCCGCAAGTAAGTCTCCCACAGACGATGTGCACGCAGCAGGCGACGAGCTTCTTTGCGCCCGTCGTCCGTCAGTGTGTATCCTTGTGCATCCCCTGCAAGCAATCCTTGACGGTCTAGTGACGCTGCCGCCCGGCGAAGACGTTCAGGCCGCTTGTCCAGATAACCAGCAATCTGCTGAAGGCTCAGTGCTTCACCATCAGCACGCAATACTGAACCGAGTATGTCTTCAACTTCTTGCTGAGGCAGTGCTGTCAGACGGCGACGCCAATCAGCCAATAGGCCGTATCGCGGGGCAATTATAAATACAAGCATAAATTGTGCCGTGAGTACAACAACGATAGCTGAACCTGGGGCAACATTCATGTATTCCGATGCGATGTACCCCATCAAAAATCCCGTCCACCCAAGTAAGGCCGAAACCCAAAGCATATTTCGAAGGCGATCGCATAATAAGTATGCAGTTGCTGCCGGTGCAATAAGCAGACCCACCACCAGGATCACCCCCACCATGCGAACGCCAGATACCACACCAAGTGATGTGGACATCGTAAGTAGGTAATCCATCAGCACCACAGGGATGCCGATCGATGCGGCCATCACACGATCAAAAGTAATGATCTGCAACCACCTGAACGTCATCACGATAAACACGACAACAACACAACTCACCATTCCCATCATCCAGAGATCTGCATCACCAACCCCCAGCAAGGATCCGATGACAAAGTGATAGAGGTCGATGTGAATAACATCGCTAAAAAACGAGACCATTACACCGCCAAGTGCAAAGATCCCTGTGTACATAATGCCGATCACGGCATCTTCTTTCACGCGTGATGCTCGAGACACAAAACTGACCATCGCAACGGTAATGATCCCGGAGATGATGGAACCAATCAGCATTGCACCGGTGTGAGCGCTGTCACCATATACCAACTTCATAAGCAGGTAACCGGCAACCACACCTGCCAGCATTGAGTGGGCCACAGCATCCGCAAGAAATGATGTTCTTCGCAATACAATGAAGCAACCAATCAACGCACATGTTGTGGATACGAGGCCGCCGGCCAGTAGCGCCTTCATCAGGTGAGGTGATGCCTGTTGAACACTAACCAACCAGTCGTACAAACTTGCCATCATGATTCATCTCCTGGCGAAGAGGAATTAGCATCCATGGTTGCAAAGACGCGTAGCTTACCTTCGTACACCTGACTTAGCAGATCCGGGTGCATCACTTGCTCGGGAGATCCATAAGCAAAGAGTCTTTGCTTGAGCAACATGATCGTGTCGAAGTATTCAGCCGCCGTTGTCAGATCATGATGTACGACCACTAAAGTTCGACCGGATGCCTTGGTGCGTTCGAGAACGTCCAGAATTGCGTGCTCTGTCGCTGCATCTACACCAGCAAACGGTTCATCTAGCAGGAGAATATCCCCGCCCTGTGCCATCGCACGGGCCATAAACACGCGCTGCTGTTGTCCTCCAGACAACTGGCCAATCTGACGATTGCGAAGGTCGCTCATTCGAACCATTTCCAATGCTTGATCAGCAATGTCACGATCTTCTGCCGTGAGGTTCTGCCAAATTGGGCGCTTGGCATAACGCCCCATCAAGGCCACTTCGCGCACCGTCACAGGAAAATCCCAATCCACAGCGCCTCGTTGCGGGACATAAGCGACACGCCCTTTTGAATTCTCAATTGGCTCATCAAAAAGACGAATATCACCAAAATCCGGTCGTAAAAATCCAAGAAGTGACTTTATGAAGGTGCTCTTGCCAGAGCCATTGGGGCCAATAACGCCAACAAGCTGGCCTTGAGGAATCGTCACGCTGACATCGAGAAGCGCTGGTACCGGTCCATAACTTACCGTTAGGTTCTGTACATCAATTGCGGATACGTCAGTGTTCATGGCACCCTTTAGTGTTGATGACCATCGTGATCATGTTCGGCCGTGCTATCACCTGTGGCACTTTCGTCGATGTTTACCGATATCTTTCCGCCGATCGCCTCACCAGGCTCGGACCAAAGTGTGGTATCAGCAATTACTGTATCGCCACGAAAGATACGAAATCTCATTGCCTGAGACAGTAATGCACTCCCGATATCGTCCGCTTGATCGTCATCCGATGGCGTTTCAGTATCGAAACCATCAATCGTTGCAAAACCGTCGTCTTCATCACTAGAGACCGTTCCGAATCCATCATCATCGGCGCTATCAAATCCGTCGTTTGAAGCATTTTCCGCTATTTTGATATCAACGAAAAACTCGTTTTCGCCAACCTTAAGCCCCTTCACGGGCTCCACTCGAATCGGAACGCCTGCGGCTACCGGATCCTCTCGCATCAAGACTGGATCATCAACACCGTCGAGCGTAACCTTGATTGCATAGGGATCAATAACGTCAAACGCATCAGACTCTGCGCGAAATGTCAGCGTTATTTCCAGCGCATAATCACCCGTGGCCTGCTCAAGCGTTATGACCTGATTTTGCTGCCGTGGCATATTGGCAACAAAGTTGGTGTACAGCTTGACCAGACCGAGAATGGCAATGCATGCCATCGTAGCAATGATCGGGCGACTTGCAGTCATTTAGAATTCCAGATGCCTCATAACCGGTGAATTCTATTTCGCGGACAATGCGCGTGTAATCTTTAAGACGTTTTCACGCATCATTCCAATATAGGATTCTCCAGCAGTACCCGGGGCTCCCATTGAATCCGCGTAAAGCTCTCCACCAATTTTAACCCCCGCATCAGCGGCAATCTGACGAATCATCTCAGGATTTGTACTGGTTTCAACAAATATGGCTTTTATACCAAAGTCACGAATTGACTTGATTGACTGTTGACGACGCTCAGCCGTGATGCCACCGCCCACCTCGTCACCGGTACTCCAACCTGCCGGTGCAGACGATGTGAATCCGTATTCTGAACAGAAGTAATTGAATGCATCGTGACTCGTGATTAATTTGCGTTGAGTCTTCGGAACAGTGTTTACTTCTTTTTGGATCCAGACGTGTAGAGTACGTAGCTGCTGCACATAAAAGTCAGCACGTGCTTTGTATTCGTCCGTATGTTCAGGGTCAATTTGGCTCACACCGCGAGCGATGTTATTTACGTATACTGCAGCATTTTTAGGTGAAAACCATGCATGAGGATCGTCAATCGTCTCTCCGTCTTCTACCAGTTCAAGCGGCTTTAAGCCCGTCACACAGCTGACAATCGGCTTTCCGGCGTCCTTAGCGAGTGTTTTCATCCACTCGTTGCCTTCTAGATGCCAACCGTTTTCAAGGCAAATCGCAGCCTGAGCAACCAAGCGAGCATCGCCCGGCTTTACTTCGTACACGTGTGGATCCTGACCGGCAGCCAGTACGCACTGCACGTCCCATCGATCTCCGACAACCTGTCGGGCAAAATCTGCCACTTGCGTTGTGGAGCATATAGCCAATAACTTCTTTTCTTCTTTCTCTTGTGCTTTAGTTGGTCCTACAAACATACCCAGTAAAACCATCACTACTGCGAAACGTTTCATCGTCTTAATTCCTCTCGGGAAAGCGTTTAAATATCACATGCTGCCAAATTAAATTGGCTCGAACAATTACAAACGATGCGATTTTTTGATTAATCAAAAACTCAAGTTCATCTCTCAGATTAAGTCGCAATTAATCAGATGTCAACCAGCGAAGATCTCCAACCGCAACTGCCGTGTAACGAGGCCTCAGCCGAGGAGCGCAGCAGTTGCGGAAAACAATAGTTAGCATCCAACTGCAGAGCCGACATCCAATTGCTTCGTCACCGATAGCTCCTCACAATATGGTGCTGTTAATAACCATAGACGACAACCACGACTCTCAACCACGTAACTCTGCAAACATTACCCACATCAAACATCAGTGCACAACCTCTGGTGCATAAAAAAACCGCACTCCAGGTTATCCCGAAGTGCGGTCAGTTGATCAGTGTTCTTACGATCGGCGCTCGTTTACCAGCGATAAATTAGACCAACACCGGTGAAGAAATCATCCGCGTCATCGTTAAGGCCAAATCCAGCACGCCAGTCGAGTTGTAGATCTTTGGTTACCGATAGTGCAACACCACCATCCATGTAGTGTTGTTGCACTTCCGTTTCTGCTCCATCTGGAATCATGCAGAACCACTCAAAGTAACCACCCATTTTCTCAGTTAGGCCAAAGCCAACACCAATTGCCTGGGAGTATTCAAGGTATGCATCGCCTGACCCGCCGTCGATTGCTCGGTTAAAAGCAGTCTGGCCAGCCAATGTCATGCCGTTATCAAGTTCCCACGCATAGATGTATATAACGGTGGGAAGGGTTTCGTTACCACCAAATACATCGTCTCCACTTGGAACGCTCATTTCCAGAATTAAGGATGTCTCTGGTGCGTTGTCTTCCTGAGCAGTCAGTGCAATTTTAAAACCAACGGACATATCTTCACTACCCTTGGTTTTTACACCTCCAGAAGTTACTTCCTCGGCGTAGCTCCAAGCAAGTCGCAATTCAAGCCACTCAGCATAGATACCTTTACGAAGCAACAATTCCGGATAGGTTTTTCCGCCGGATCCATCGTCATTGTCGGTAAATGTCCAGCCCATTTCGAGCTGATTCACACCAAGACCAACCGTGGTACTAGCCTCGATAAAGTCAGGACGATCACCAATAAGCGGCTCATCCATCGAAGCTTGCGTAGCTGTGTATTCACCCCATGACCAATTCAGAAGTGTTCCGCGGCTCAGTTTGTCATCGTCCTGAGCGACAGCTGCAGTGCTGAACAAAATCATGCTCAGCATCGCAGGTAGAAGAGCATGTTTGTTGAACTTAGACATCTCTTAATTCCTCATATTGCCATTATTGGTGACCGTTTCCACACGGCTACTTATTCACCTATCCTTATGATTCGGCTTTTTTGTTTTGACCCGTCAAAACAATTTCGTACACAGAAGTTTATTTGGATGTTTGCTGAGATCTTGTCCGTTACAACCCTCACCCTTCAAATGACTGAATTTCACCAGTGAATTATGTATATACGCTTAAAAACCTGTTATAAAACGGCTTCGTCAAGCGTTCGTTGTCTAAAAAACGCGTCTGGAATTAAGAGTATTTAGTTCCGCGAAAGCGGGAATTTGCCATGGGAATCACCTACTTCAAGCGATACCAGATGGAGTTAGATCTATCGACTTGGCAGGTGATCGACGAAGCATTGCCTGCGGACTATCACTTCATTTCATGGCATGAAGATCACCTGGAAGACCACGCAGCCGTAAAACACGCCAGTTTTCAAAACGAAATCGATGCAAATGTTTTTCCGTCACTGGCAGAGCACGAAAGCTGCCGTCGATTAATGCAGGAGATCACTAGACGCAGCAACTTCCTCGCTGATGGTACCTGGCTCATTGCCTACCAACCAATTACATCAGAAGAACCTGAGTATTGCGGGACAATACAGGCCTTGTTTGATAGCAAGCAACGTGGCGCTGTTCAAAACCTTGGAATTGTACCTCATCATCGTGGCCTTAAGCTTGGCACACGACTATTGTTTAAGTCTCTCAGGCATTTCAAGGAAATGGGAATCCAGCGGAGCATGCTTGAAGTAACCGCACAAAACGTCGGGGCGCTACGGTTGTACA
>JAKUOW010000184.1 GCA_022451045.1 Pirellulales bacterium
TGATGGTGACAATCTGATTGTTTCTTACGATGGATTCGACGTTCAATACGTAGTTGCCTTTAACAAGGACACCGGAAAAACCGAATGGAAACAGGATCGTAATATCGACTATGGAACAGATAACGGTGACCGAAAGAAAGCATACGGAACCGGTCAGGTTGTTGAATTTGGTGGTCGACGTCAGGTTGTTCTGCCAAGTGCCGTCGAGACGATTTCGTATGATCCGTCCAGTGGTAAAGAATTGTGGCGAGTGCGGCATGGTGGCATGAATGCTGCCGCACGACCACTCTTTGGGAATGGCCTGATCTATATTGCAGCAGGAAGCGGTGAACGGTCATTGATTGCAGTTCGTCCTGACGGCAATGGGGATATCTCAGATTCACACGTTGAGTGGGGATCATCAAAGAGCGTGCCACGACGACCGTCACAAATCCTAATTGGTAAGCGACTGTTCATGATTAGTGATCAGGGAGTTGCTAGCTGTCTTGATGCAGTAAGCGGGGAAATCGTATGGCAAAAACGTGCAGGAAGCGGAGGTGAAATCCGATCTTCACCCGTTATGGCTGGCGGATTGATTTATAGTTTTAGCGTGGAAGGTGAAGTTGTCGTGTTTGCGGCTTCAGATGAATTCGAACTTATTAGCCAGTCAAAACTCGAAGATGGGTTTCAGGCATCTCCCGCTATTCACGATAACGCGTTGATCGTACGTGGTGTGAAACACCTTTACAAATTTGAGTCGAAGTAAGGTGGTGCCATAAATGGCACAATTGCCCTGACATGCCTATCGGGCTATTTTTTTTGAGGTAGAATAGGCACAGGCAAATAAATAGCCAGTAAAGCCACTGTTCGTGTGAACGACGAGGCTAAACCGCGAGAATTAGATCGCGGCATGTGCATTCCATAAGTAGAGACAGACAGGAATTCCAACATGGCAAAAAGCAAGAAGAAAGCTGAAACCGTATTTCTCGTATGCGAAGAAACAGGTGATTACAATTACACCATCCGTCGTAAATCCGGTGGTGAGCGGTTGGAACTAAAGAAGTACAGCCCGCGTCTTCGCCGTCATACGTTGCACGTCGAGAAAAAGAAATAGGGCATGTTCAGGATGGGCTGGAATGCCCGCTGATACGCTCAATACACTCACGGCGAATGGTCCTAATTAGTTAGGGTTCGCCGTTCTTTTATGCAATAATCGATACTTCAGATTTGCAAAAAAGAGCACTCTAAAAACAAACGGATTGATTTAATCGCCGGCTGGGCGGCTAAGTAAGAGCATCAGGATGATGGAAAAAAACTGGGTCTTTAGACAGCATGATGAACATCAGGTTTCAGAGCTGGAGTCTGCTGCATCGATTCCCCCTGTCGTAGCAAAGCTACTCGTGCAGCGAGGCATTACTTCTTCGGAAGATGTAAGAAGTTTCTTAGATGTAAAACTGACGGGCTTACGTGATCCGGAAGAACTACCCGGCGCGCTTGAAGCTGCCCGGTTGATTTATGCAGCCGCGAAAGACGAAAAGCGAATTATCATCTATGGTGATTACGATGCCGATGGAATGACCGGTACAAGTATCTTCTATCGATGCCTAAAGCTCATCGGAGCTGATGTAGGCTACTACGTGCCCAACCGTATGGAAGAAGGATACGGTCTCAATATTGAGGCTATTGATCGACTGGCATCGCAGGGTGCTGAATTATTAATCACGGTGGATTGTGGCATCGCCAGTGTGGAAGAAGCTGCACATGCAAAACAGCTTGGCTTGCAATTGGTTGTTACCGATCATCACCAATATGGTGAGACGCTTCCGGACGCCGATGTGCTTGTACACCCATCGTTACCCGATAGCGATTACCCGTTTACCGGACTGTGTGGCTCAGCGGTTGCTTTTAAAGTTGCATGGTCGATTTGCAAAATTGCCAGTGACTCAGATAAAGTCAGCCCTCGATTACGTGAGTTCTTACTGACCGCTGTCGGAATTGCAGCAATTGGTACTGTGGCAGATGTCGTGCCCTTACTGGATGAAAACCGAGTGATTGTTACACATGGATTAATCAGTCTCAAGCAACGTCCGCCGGAAGGACTGAAAGCACTGATGCGTGTGGCAGGATCGGACAAGAAACAGACTCTCGGTAGCGAAGACATCGGTTTTGCTATCGGTCCGCGTCTTAATGCGGCAGGGCGTCTTGGCCAGGCACAATTGGGCGTTGAACTGTTGACGACTGATGATCCCGATCGTGCTGTAAGCTTGGCTGAGTATTTAGATCAGCTGAACAAAAACAGATCGAGCCTGGAACGCAGCGTATACCTAGCCGCGACGAAACAGATTAAGGAAAACTATGATGTTGAAAATGACCCGGCTCTTGTGCTTGCAGGACAGGGGTGGCATCCGGGGGTAATTGGTGTTGTCGCTGGTCGGATCGCTGAGAAATATCATCGACCGACTGTGATCATCGCACTTGATCAGGTTGGCGTGAAACCCGGTTCCGGCTCCGGGCGAAGTGCGGGGATGATTGATCTGCATAAAGCCTTTGGCGAATGTACAGAATACTTACTCAAACATGGCGGTCATGCCGCAGCCGCGGGATTGACCATAGAAGAAAATCAGCTCGATGCATTTAGAAGTGCGTTCTGTGATGTTGCTCAACAGATGATGGATGAGCAGGATCGACAGGCAGAAGTGATTATTGACGCTGAAGTACCCCTAAGCCAACTGACGTTACAAACTGTCCAGCAGGTTGAACAGTTAGCTCCGTTTGGTAGTAAGAACCCACGACCTGTACTTTGTGCGTCCGGCGTGGAGATTGCCGATGGACCGAAGCGTATGGGGGGCGGCGACCGTCACATGACGGTGAAATTCAAGCAACATGGCGTGACGATTCGTGCTGTTGGTTTCGGACAGGGAGATTGGGTTGAGCCCCTTGATCAGATCGATGGTCCGGTTGATATCGCATTTAAACCGGTAATTAATGAGTTTCGCGGCCGTCGAAACGTCGAAGTTCATCTGGAAGACTGGCGTAAAGCTTCCTGAGCAACTTACTTCAGGCTGAAGTCCATATTTGCGATGCGACGATAACGATAAGGGTGCCGTCATTTTTGCCAAAAATGTCCACCTATATAGAGTTAATGTATAGTGCTGAAGACAGGTAGATTGAGAATAATCCACTGTCTAGGCTCTAAATCATCTGTAATAATGAGGGTATGCTTGGAAATTGAGTATCGACCGCTGTCTGTGCACAACTCTCATTAAATGTACAGCGGCTTTTAGAAGTCATGAAATATAAAAAGGTGAACCGGTAGATGTCGCAACCGCAAGATCCAAACCAACTGCAAGATGATCAACAGGCCTATCAGCAGGCTGAGTATCAGGCCCAATATGCGCAGCAGCAAGTTGCTCAGGAACAGGCACCTGAAGAAGAACTGCCACCTGAATCACCTTCAAATTCCAACTTTCTGCTCTTTAGAGCCATCCCGAGTTGGGGTGTTAGTCTCGTTTTACACACTGCGATCTTAGTAATCCTTGGACTGGTGATCCTTAACCAACAAGCAAATTCACAACCATCCATGGTGTCATCTTTGTCCACAGATGACTTGATCGATGAGATCTTTGAAGAAGAGATTCTGGAACCCATCGACACCCCAGTGGAAGTTGCACAGGAAGTTACCCCCGATCTGCAAATGTCTCTGGATCCGGTGGAAGAGGTCACAGATTCTGAGCCGGTAGAAGTTGCTGACGATGTTGAAGCAGCGATTGCGGATGTAGAACTTGTTGAATTTGGTGATAAGTCAATTCCCGATGTAAACCTAACAGACTCTGTTTCAACGGTAACAGGAACCGGGCTTGCTGGTCGTGGATCTCAAAGCCGTGCGCAGATGGTGAAGCAGTACGGTGGAACAAAAGAAAGTGAAGCGGCAGTTGCTGAAGCACTCAAGTGGTTTGCACGTCACCAGTTACCAAATGGTGCATGGAGCTTCGACCACCAGAAAGGTCAATGCCAGGGACGCTGTGGTAATCCCGGTCGTTTGGGAACCTCCTTTAATGGTGCAACCGCATTGGCGATTCTCCCATACCTTGGTGCTGGTCAAACGCACACGGAAGGCAACTACAAGGAGATCGTCGAGCGTGGATTGTACTTCCTCACCAATAGCTACAAGGCTGAAGGAATCCGTGGAAACTGGGCTGATCCGGGTGGTCGCTTATACACACATGGATTGTGCGGAATTGTATTATGCGAAGCATATGCGATGACCAATGACAAGCGACTTCTCAATGCTGCTCAAATGGCGATCAATCACATCGTCTATGCACAAGACCCTGTCGGTGGCGGTTGGCGATATCAACCGCGACAGGCTGGTGATACATCAGTTGTCGGTTGGCAATTGATGGCTCTTAAGAGTGGCCACATGGCTTACCTGCAAGTGCCAAAACTGACCGTAGCCAAGGCTAGCTTATTCCTTGATAGTGTCTCGTTGGAACAAGGCGCGTATTACGGTTACACCACGCCGGGTAAACGACCAGCAACCACCGCAGTAGGATTGCTTTGCCGTATGTATCTGGGTTGGAAGAAGAACGAGCCGGGACTGGAAAAAGGCGTTGAATACCTAAGTAATCACGGTCCATCCAAGACTGACATGTATTTCAATTACTATGCGACTCAGGTTTTACGTCATTATGGTGCTGACAAATGGACAAAGTGGAACACGGAAATGCGCGACTGGTTGGTCAAAGAACAGTCGATGGCGGATAACCACATGAAAGGTAGCTGGATGGGCGGCAATGGCCATGGTGCAGGTGCTGGCGGTCGTCTGTATACAACCTCCATGGCAACAATGATCCTGGAAGTATATTACCGCCATATGCCTATCTATAATACGCAAGCCGAAGAAGACGACTTCCCACTCTAGTCGTTAGACATCTATCCATGCTGGTCATTCCCGTACTCGATTTACTCGGTGGTGTTGTCGTACGCGGTGTGGCTGGCAACCGTGACTCTTATAAACCTATCGAGAGCCAGTTAACCGACTCATCGGATCCGCTGGAGGTAGCAAAAGCTATTCGTTCGGCATTTGGTTATTCGACATTTTATGTCGCGGACTTAGATGCAATTTTAAGCGGTCCGGTTCATTCCGATGTGATTAGCTCGCTGGTCAAAGATGGGTTCGATGTATTGCTTGATGCTGGAACTGGTGATGCCGATCAGGTTGACGGGCTATCAGAGTCAGTAAAGCTAAATGATTTGGCTGGGGTCATCATTGGCCTGGAGTCGGTACCGAAACCAGAATATCTATCATTGATCAAACAGCGATTTTCAGATTTACCAATGGCATTCAGTCTGGATTTAATGAATGGGGTGCCGATTACCCATGGTGATTTGTGGCAAGGGTATTCACCGACATCCATATTGGATATGGCTCTGGAGGCTGGCATGGATTCCATTATTCTGCTTGACTTGGCTAGTGTTGGAATGGGGACAGGCAATCGTTGCCTTGAGCACTGCGATTACGTGAAGATGCGTGCTCCGGATGTAAATGTCATAACAGGTGGTGGTGTGCGCAGTCGTGAAGACTTATACGAGCTAGAGGCGCATGGCTGTGACGGAGCCCTCGTAGCTTCAGCACTTCATGACGGGCGATTGAGTTAATTGCGGTTGGTTATTCTCCGCTGTATGCGTCATCCCAGTCAGACTTGCGATTGTCCACGAACGCAGAGACCCCTTCACAGGCTGACAGTGTAAAGCGTGCTGTGGCTGCTGTGCCGCAGGCGCTGCGTAGGTCAGTTTCGATCGAATTGGAAAGCGTTTCGTATAACACTTTTCGAGTGAGCTGTGCTGCCTGAGGAGATGTGTCATTCATCGCCTCGATGATTTCATGAGATCGTGCCCATGTAAGGTCGGAGTCTACGACTTCCTGGACAAGTCCTAATTCGCATGCCTGCTTAGCATTCAATGACTCTCCCGTTAGCAACATTGGTGCAATAGCTGATCGGCCTAACCGCATACGCAACATAACGGCGGCAAACGAAGCGACGAGCCCTCTTGCGACTTCCGGGAATCCAATCGATGTTGCGTTACAACCAATAACGATGTCCGCAGCAAGTGCGATTGCTGCCCCATTTCCAAGTGCCGGACCATTTAGAGCTGACACGATGGGCTTGGGATAACGGATCATCGCCAGAAGTACTTCGACGAGAATCTCCAAATCACTGTTGTTTCTGTCCAGCGGATCTGATTTCATCTGTCGACTAAGCGCCAGAAGATCTGTGCCCGTGCTGAAGTAATTACCCGAACCGGTAATAATAATCCCGCGAATACTCTTTTCCTGCCGTAGATCCTCCAATGCCTGTTGAAACTGGAGTAGCCCCATCGCGTTTAGGCAATTGCCACGTTCCGGGTCATTGAGTGTAATCGTGCCGCTTACGCCGTGTGTCTTGATTTCTGCAAACATGAGTTGACCAAATAGGTATTTCGAAGATTACGTCCTGCTAGATTTTCATTATATGAACTAGCCGTAGATCCGGTGTTAAGGATGAATGACCATCAAAACTGTCACAACCCGAACATGAAACGGATGTTCAATAAAACATGCAGGATTTCATTTAAGCTTGGCAAACAGATAACGCGCATCCTTTCTACGGTAGGAAACCAAGCTTGATTTAGCCATGTGTCTGGCTAAACGACGAAAGGAGGCGTCGAGACCCACGAAGAATTACTCCAGTTGGAGTTGGGATCTCGATGATCCGCGGTAATATAATTCGAATCTGTAGTTTGGCATGTCATGGCCTGGCCCTGATAGCTTGTCTGCTATGCCTTGCTGGATGCACCCAGTTAGCTACTTCTGCGCGATCTGCAGCACAAACCGTACAAAAGCAGGTGATTCCGGATTCTCTCACTGCCAGTGCTAAAAAGCTTGTTGACGATCCATTTTCACCTCATAAACCACACCCGGCGGTTGTGCGAATTATGGCTGTCGAAGCCAATGGCGTTTCTTTTGGATCCGGCACGCTGATTTATCGACAAAACAAGATGGGACTGGTCGTTACAAACTGGCACGTCGTGAGAGATTCACCAAGTGAAATCATCGTGACTTTCCCAAATGGTTTTAGGAGCTCAGCTAAGATTGCGAAAGGAGATGCTGAATGGGATCTGGCAGCACTTCTTGTTTGGACTCCGGATATTGAAGCGGTCCGTATTACAGATATCCCACCGAGACCTGGCGATGAGTTAACGATTGCCGGTTATGGCAGCGGCGTGTATCGAGCAGTTTCCGGTACCTGTGCACAATACGTTGCACCGAGCATCAACAAACCACACGAAATGGTTGAACTTAACGCGGTTGCGCGACAAGGTGATTCCGGTGGTCCCATACTGAATACGAACGGTGAACTGGCTGGAGTTTTGTTTGGCGCTAGTTGGCGGACAACCTCTGGCAGTTACAGTGGTCGCGTAAAGACATTCCTTGCCCCTGTCATCAAGAAGATGCAAAGTCCCGTGAACGGTACAGCACAACGTAAAACGGACTCAATTCCAACAGCACCTCCGGTTGCTCCGGCGCCACGTACACGATCCGAGTCCATAGAAAACGTTGCATCAAGCACTGCAGCAAGTAGTACACCAGCATCCGCGGTGCAGGATTCACCAAAGCCTTCACAAACTGCGACCGATGTGGCGCAACCGATTCCATCGGCGCCTGTACTTGATGAAGAGAATCGTCTGGTATCTGCGCCAGCAACGGCTGCTGACAAAGCTAATGGAAAGTCAATCAATGAGACACTCGACGAGACGGTCAA
>JAKUOW010000185.1 GCA_022451045.1 Pirellulales bacterium
TAACACATTGATGACTTGAATAACATCACTAGGTGTAATCCAACCATCCTTATTCACATCGTAAAATGGGCTCTCGCCCGGTTTGCTTAGTGGTAATTGATATGCCCCCGCGTTGTTCAGTTCATTGATCAGCATTAAAGCATCAAATGGTGTGACGGATCCATCACCATTCACATCTTCAGATAGATTCTCGTTGTGCCAGTTGAAGGTAGGGATGAGTTCATCCAGATCTAATTCCTGTTCAAAGAAGGCGAACATTTGGTCCGACACAACAACACCGTCGACCACGGTGTCGAGTTTCTCATCCAAACCGTGTCCAGCCGTTGTAATCAAAGGAAACTCATATGCCACGTTATGATTTGCTAATTCTGTGGCGATCTTCTGGGCATTGTCATAAGTGACGATTGCATCATCTTCGGAGTGTAGTATGAATGTCGGGGGGTCGTTGGCGTCGATAGTATATTCCGTGCCATTCATGCTGCCGGCGCCATCAAGTAACGCTGCAACCTGCAGTTGGCTGATATCAAGATCCATATAAGAGAACTCACTGACATCCTGAGCGTCAAACATTCCGGTTGCCAAAGAGAGG
Source organism: Pirellulales bacterium (assembly GCA_022451045.1). Classification (GTDB taxonomy): domain Bacteria; phylum Planctomycetota; class Planctomycetia; order Pirellulales; family Pirellulaceae; genus UBA11883. The sequence continues at coordinate 590 of JAKUOW010000185.1, forward strand.
AAGCCACCGGCGGAATGACCTCCTAGCATTATTCTGTTGGGATCTATACCCAGAGTGTCAGCGGAGTCTTTCATCCATTTAACGGCATGAAATGCATCTTCGACACCAGCCACAAATGTATCGTAGCGTTCGTCAAGGTCGGAGAACTGGGTTTCCTTGGCTGGTGGTGGGCTATCGCCGAAAAGTCGATAGTTGATCGAGACAGCTACATAACCACGGCTCGCAAAATCATTGCTGAGATCAACAAAAGTTCCCTGTGCCTTGTCACCACCGACAAAGCCGCCGCCGTGGATTAAGATGGCCGCGGGTAGGGTTTCCGGCAGGTTGTCCCCAGTCGGTTGATAAAGGTCGAGCTTGAGGCTCTTATCTGTAACACCATCATTTGTTCCGTAGCCAACTTTAGCATCGTCACGGTAAATAATATCGGGTGTTACTTCCACATCGTATTGTGGGGTAATTCCAAATGCGGCAAGCAGTCGTCTTGTTTCCAGCTGATCAAAGAAGGGTGTCCGTCGGTGAGGGATACGTTCAGTACATTTTCGGAAGCCGGCTGTTTTGAGAAGTATCCTAAGATGCGACAAGACCTTTTTCGCTAGTTCCTGCATTAATTATCCTCTGGGTGTAGCAATAAGCATTTTCTGGACGAGAATCAGTCCCCAAGTATTGACCAGTTGTAGGGTAATTATTCGTTAGTGCACCTACAAAGACAATTGTTCTATTAGGGCAATGCAGAAATAAAACAAAAATGATACAGCTGCTGATCTTGTTGTTTGTTAGCAGCGACTCGCGTTAATATCTCCTCCAAAAGATGGTGAGCTAATGGCCCACTGCGATCTTAATTACGCTTTCGGTTTAGCCGCGTATGGGTGGTCAGGAGCACCTGGCTCATGCCGCGTCATTCACCGCGCCAAGGCCCTATTCATACCCTCCCGCGATTCATTCGGTTTGGGTCGGCTACGGTTATAAATCGTTCAACTAAGTAATCGTGGCGGTTGCGTATGAGAAATCTTTTAATCGTTTGAAGTTAATATTGTCCGTTTCTTAATCAATTCCCGTTATTAGAGTGAGGCGAAAAAATGGTTTCTCGCCAAATAAACGACCCAGGGAAATATGAACATGTCAACTAAAAGAAACACAGGCCGGCAACTCAAGATGGAATCGCTCGAAGATCGTAAGTTGATGACTGTAATGGTCGAACTTGCTGAGATGGGAGTTCGCGATCATTTGAGATCGGAGATCCCCTCGATATGGACGAACGGCGGTGCATCAACTTTCAGAGATGGGCACGAATCAGCGAAGCTTAAGATGGGTGGTCAGGAAGGCGATGCTCTTACGGAAAATATTGCGATCGAGAAGGTGACGGACGCTATATTCGCCCGTGAAAACGATGGTTCGCTTGTGAATATGGCTTCGCCACACTGCCCAATCGATGTTCTCGACATATGGACCAGTGGTGCGGGAACTAGGGCACAGGACTCTATGCATCAAGGTGCGATGAATAGTGTTGCCGGAAATAATCTACAGCATGGGTCAGAGGCATTGCATCTAGGTTATCTCAAACTAGGTGATATTAAAGGAGAGTAAGACCAAACAAGTTTGCAAGCATTCTTGGAATACCCTCGAGTAGCTGCAGACGTGAATTTGTCTACTCATTTGCGTGACTGAATTTGAATCGAATATAGACCACTCTTGTCGTGCAAAGCCTTCGGGCTTTAAAATCCGAGAGCCACAACAAATATTCGGTCAAAGTCAGGGGGGTAAAGAAGACAAGTTTATGTCCTTTAACTTAGAGGCATTAGAAATTACGTAGTAGGCTTTAAGTCGCTCGTAAGATTTATCTACTCCGTAAGCCGTGTGTTCTTCAAGTTGTGTTTGTTGCAATCCATTTGATTGCGGTAGGGTTCGGTGGAGTTCTTTTTACTTGATTCCTCCGAGCATTCGGTCAAAAGACTGAAGAGTAAACGCGGCCAGAAAGTCCATAACCACGCACAGACAATTGGGCCCTCATTGTTTGGCCAAAGGCTAGAAGTTTAGCCCACTAGATATATGACCTGTGTTTTGCATTCTGGCGACATTCGCATGGTCGAGAAGCCTTTGACAGAACTCGATGGATAGATGATTGAATAATTCCATCATCTATAACCGATCGATTGCGCGCCGTTCAAAGGGGTTTTCATCAGCTTCAAGAAAATACCCCATGCAAGGCGGTATGGGTGCATCCGGGTTGTTCGGGAATAAGTTCCAGCGTGCATGAAACAAGCGTACTGTCGTTGGATCGAAGATGGAAGGTGAGATAAAGCCCCCTCCACCCTCTCTTAGTAAATTGAAGTGTATATGACTTTTGCTGGCCAATTCGTTGTTAGGTGGTAAGTACATCCTTGCGATTACATCGCCTTTTTTAACCGTCTGGCCAACCTTCACGAAAATGAATTTGTCGTAAAATTCATCGTTATTAGGTCGTACAAAAGGTTCAATACTATAGTGGAAGGTAATAGGCGTAGCTCCATCTTTCGCGAATGTCAGCCCTATTCCATAGCGTCTATTCGCAACTGGCTTGCCAATCGCGGGCTCAAACATTGACCTTAATTCGTATGAATAGTCGATCCTTGTAATGACTCCATCGGCTACTGCGTAAATGGGTGGGTAGTCCCGCACTGAAAGCGATTTGGCCTTTGAAAGTGTATTGAAATAGACATGCCCGCCCGTATGCGGACGCTTCGCTCGTCTACCCATATACGGATGCCCTCGCCGCACATGTTTCATGTCTACTAAGAATCGCGACGGCGGAGTTTCTTTAAACGAGCTGATAGGTGGCAGATCCTTAATAACCTCTGAGCGCTGGCGAGAGTTGATCGACACCGAGCGGTTGCCGGTTTTAGGTTGACTCGAAGGAACTGCCAAGATGATCGTTACTGAAACGGCAAGGAGAAAAAAACCGGCTAGATAAGCTGACCTGTAAAGGTGTGATTTATGATCCCGCCAGACAGTGCGGGCTGCTAGAACGTGCCAGAAGGATTTATCGTCTGTGTAGCACATAGCAACCTGATGGAATAACAAAAATGTAAGGTCGTTGGTTGGTTTGAGATGGGTTTTATTTTAACCCTTACCATGTGTTTATGCAGAAGCTCTGTTTTGATCGAGCTCTGGCGTACCGATTAACCAAAGTGGCTGGTGAGCTCACGTTAGATTTAACAATGCTGCTTACCGTCTAGTGAAATACTCTGACGAGATGATTGATAGCAGGATTTCTCGCAATCGGTATTCGGCATCACTGGCCTGCTCATAGAGCACGCTTAGAGATTCACGATCTCGGAAAGTGAGCTGGCGTGCCATTGCATAAGACAGCATATTCTCCACGAACACTCGGGAAAACTTCTCATTGTCTTCCAGCAGAATATCCTTCAAGCCCTGTGGCCCCTGAAAGGCTCGGCCGTCCATATGGACCGTGTTCGCATCCACTGGAAAGGTTCCAGCTTCGTTCCCGTCACCCTCCTTCGTCACGCCATAGTTAATCACATTTGCGTACTCGTCCCGCCAGCGACCGATTACGTCAAAGTTTTCCAAGGCAATGCCCAGAGGATCCATTTTGCGGTGACAGGTGTTGCAGCTGGTATTCTCGCGATGCGCATCAATGGTCTGTTTAATCGTCGTCGCTTTTGTCGGTGGACTCAGTGCCGAGATTTCCAGTTCTGCCGGTGTTTCCAACGGATCGCCGTAGAAGCTCTTCAAAACCCACGCACCTCGATAAAACGGATTAGTGTATTCTCCGTTGTTGGTCGTCATTAGCATGAAGCCAGCCTGCGTCAAAAGACCTCCGCGCAATCGATCTTTTTCCCCAAGCATCACTTTTGAAAAATTCGAAGTAATCTCTTTGGGCTTATAGTCGACCGGGGAAATTTTAGTAGACCCAGGTCGCTGGCTCGGATTTGCGACCGGGTGCCCGTCGATTTGATAGATGTAGTTAAGCTCTGGTGTGATCATTACAAAATCAGAGTCAATAAAGTTCTTGAGGCTCAAGTTACTTGACAGCACTTCCTTAAAGAACTCCACGGGCTCTTCCTTAATCTGATCTCGGACAAGATCAAACTCATCAACGCTGAAGATGCTTAAGTCCGGCTCGACGATCTCGAGCTTTTTGAGATCGAGCCATTGGTGAACATAGTCTTGAGCAAAGCGATGGCTTTTGGCATCTTGTAGCATTCGAAGTGCTTGCTCGCGTCGCACGGCAGGATCCCTCAGCTTTCCCTGGCTTGCTAATTCAAACAGCGTGTCGTCGGGTAACGAATTCCATAGGAAATACGACATGCGTGCAGCAATGGCATGATCGTCTAGAGGTCCCGATGCACCTTCTTGCTTATAAAGGAAGTTCGGGGAACATAACATTCCTCGGATTCCTGCTTGTAGACCGGAGTAGATGCTTCGCCCCAAATCGAATTCTTTCTTCGCAAAGCTATAGACTTGTTGCATCTCAGCATCGTTGACCGGACGGCGATAGAGTTTTTGTGCGAGCCGTTTTAGAGTGGAGCGGCAGGCCTCGTACCCAGCAGATGCGTCAAAGTCGTTGCAGTAGTTTCTGTAGAACGACGTGTCTGGCGGCCACGACTCGTATATTGGCCCCGTAATGTTGGCAGTTTCAATGCAAAACATTCGCTCACGACCGCTGCCATTGACGGAATTGCATCTCAAAACAATTGTGTCATCTGAAGCAAGTGGTACTGTAAAGCCTTTGCTCGGGTCGAATTCCTGCCAGGCAGCATTGTTAGGAATAACCGTGACAATGCTCTGCCCTACCCCGGAATTCTTGCGAAGGAAGTAGCTCATCGAATGACCAACTGTTGGCGCAGCATTGACACCACTTTCTGACAAATCCTTGACGGCCGGCAATCTTTCCGCATCACGGCTGCCTCGCACATACTCAGCTGTGATATAGAATCCTTGTGGAACAATTCGATAAACACCGCTTGTCTTAACCGACGGGTTGATCTTAATTTGTATAGCGGGAGATGCAAAAACCAAGGGACTTGATTTGCGAGCAAGGGCCGGCGCAAAACCGTCAGTGTTGTCTTTGTGGCTAAGCGAATCGATATCTGTGTTTTTTGTTGAGTAGACAACTAGGCGTGGAGCAGGCTTATCACTGACGACACTTTCGGCAATGATATTTGCAACGTTGAAGTAAGTCTCCATATCGACAACCGACAGGTGCAGGTTATCGGCGTTGTTGTTAAAGCCCCCATCGATGTTGTCTAGTGGCAACTGGTCAATCAGAGCAAAGTCAGTACCGAATACATCGTTTATCGTGTTTTGATATTCAATACGACTTAGTCGCTTCAGCATCCCCGGTTTTTGACTCTCTGCGAGCGAGTGAAGTTGCCGATTCAAGAGTTTGTTTAGATGGTGCAGCTGTCTTGCTTCTGGATGTTTTGGCGCGTCTTCCGGAGGCATTTCGCCAAATTCGATTGCCGTGAAAATGTCATCAATCAGGTTTGCGTCATTCCAGTCTTTCAACGCCATCTGATCGAGACGAAGACCTGCTTCCGCGGTTTCCTTGCCATGGCAGACCACACAGAAAGAGTTGAGGAATTTCTGTACTTGCTGACGCTCCTTCGCACTGCAATCCACAGCCCAGCCGAAGGATATCAAAGACAGCAAGACAACTGTACGGATGATCTTGGTATGGAACATGGTTTTAGAGTTCGATTATCTTCTTGCTGTTGCCGAACTGATCTCGCTTTATGCCGAATTGTTGGAGTATCGACAGGTAGATATCGCAGGTTGTCTCGCCTTTTCGAATCACGTGTCCACCGTGGTTTTTAAATTGCCCGCCTGCGACAAACACGGGAATTGCGTTACCGTTATGCGGTCCCATGGTTTGGCTCACGCTGTTATTACCAGTAGCGAGGGTGACCGTCTCATCCATCAGCGTGCTGCCGGAAGCGACTTTTGTGCTAGCTAGTTTGCCGTAAAAGTTTGACAGCAGTGAATAAAACGAAGAGTCATATTTGGTCAGGCTTTTGCGTGCATCCTCAGATTTTGGCACGTTGTGTGTGGTGATGTGATGATCATGATCGAGACCCACCATATAGAAATTGACCACACGTGTAATATCGAATTTGAATGCCTTGTAGATCATGTCGAATGCAATGCCTCGCTGAATCTGGCGAGGGTTTTCGAGGAATCGTTTCTTGTCGACATCAGTCGCAAGGAAGTTGTTCTCAAATTGCGGGGCGACCGGGAACTCAACATCCTGACGAGATTTGCTTAGCCATTCGATTGACTTGTTTAATTCCTGCTCCGACTCACGCAGTGCTGCAAAGTATTCTTCCAATCGCTGTCGGTCTTTTCCCGAGACACTGGCCATTAGGGCTTTTGCCTCTTCAAGTGAGCCGTCGAGAACACTTTTCTTTTGAGCCAATAGGCGTTCTTGCGTTTTCGTATCGGTCTTGGCAAACAGCGTTTCGAATAGAACCCTCGTGGATTGAATAGGCATAATTGGTAGTCGGTCTCGCCAGGATGCGACTATATGGTGATGGGCATGGCTAATGAAGGTAACGACGTTTCTTACACGCGTCAGGTGGCCAATGTGGTCAGCTACGATCTGGTCTAGTGAGTCCGGGTTTGTCGTAGTGTTGCCGACAAAGCATTTATGGTCGTGGACATGATTTCCGCCAAACTTCATTTTTGAATAGAGGGTGAAATGTTCACGGTGCTTTTTCAGCGGCTCCATGTGTGGGCTAAATTCGTAGTCTGCGCCACCGGCTTGCGGCAGCACGTCGGTAAAAATGCCGTAGCCCATACTGATGCAGAAAAGCCTTTTGACTTTGGCCTCTTCCGGAGCAGGACGGTTCTGCCCGAAGCTCTCCAATGCGGGAAGGAATAGTACGGAGCCAGCTGACTTAAGAATTTCACGGCGTTTCATACCAGGTTGACCTCTAATAAGTGTTGGAAAAGCAGCGTTGAGCGGCTATTCCCGATGTCACTACTACTATCTTAATAATATCGACTGTTATGTTGTTTGATAAATATTGTAAGGCAAAACAATGGAAAGAAATAAGGCCTGAAAGCAGCGACTCTCTACATTGCGCTAACTGTCCAGTTCTTTT
>JAKUOW010000186.1 GCA_022451045.1 Pirellulales bacterium
ATGCATCGGATGCCCGGTTTGGGCTACTTGGTGCGCGGTTTGTAGGCGAGGAGACACTTAATCGTTTCTACGTATTGCACTGCATAGCTATCCCGCTTGGGGCAGCTTTGCTGTTAGCCATTCACTTCTGGCGTGTACGTAAAGACGGCGGGATAAGTGGCCCACTGTAGTCACTGCTCTATAGTAGTGCTGCCTGTTGGTAATATAAGTAAAAACAGATATCGGGGTTTGGAAACCCTGTGAGATAAAAACGGAAAACGGCAAGTACGCCATGCATGGTTACGAGACAGTTCAGGAATTTTTTTACCGGATACGCGGTTTTCTGGGTGCGTATTATCTCACCCTCGCGGTGATGAATTCGTTGTATGCCTTGTATCAGTGGAAGGCTAAGGGGAATAAAAAAGCCGCTTTGGTATGGGTGGTTGTGGCTATCGTTTTCACGGTCATGTCACCAATAGCGGCCAGCGGAAATGAGGGTGTTATGCAGCTCATTTCTATTCCGCAGGTATTCAGAGATTTGTTTGACTCGGCGATGCAGCCAGCGACATATACTCTGGGCAGTCTGGTTGTGCTCGGCGTGCTTTACAAGTTCAGAGAGTTTTTCGTGCAGCCTGTGGTGGCATGGGTTGGATTGAATCTGGCCTTGCTGTTTATGGGGCTATCCATGACCGACGTGGATTTCGCCGCGATTGTAACTAAACCAGATAATGTTCCAATTGTTGGTTTGATTTTTCTGCTTGGATTCTTCACCTGGTTGGCTACATATAAGGCAGTCGAGAATGATAAGCGAATTGCTCGCGGCGAAAGACCGCTGGAGGCGCTCGACGACGAAAAAGTTTTGGTATGGCCGGATCTGGTTTATACGGAATTGATCTGCATGGTGGCCTTGACCGCATTTATGCTGCTTTGGGCTATCGGATTGCAGGCACCACTTGAAGAGCCAGCAAGTAGCGTAAAGACGCCTAACCCATCAAAGGCACCATGGTATTTCCTCGGTTTGCAGGAAATGTTGGTGTACTACGATCCCTGGATGGCAGGAGTTGTGCTACCCAGTATGGTGGTGGCCGGGTTAATGGCGATTCCATATATCGATTTCAATAAACGTGGAAATGGTTATTACACCATTAAAGAACGGGAGTTCAGTTACATCACATTTCAGGTTGGGTTCCTCGTGTTGTGGGTCACCCTGATTGTGATGGGTACATTCCTGCGTGGGCCAAACTGGAACTTCTTTGGGATATATGAAACCTGGGATGTCCATAAAGTAGAGGCAATGAATAATGTGGATTTGTCTCAGTACGTATGGGTAAATGGGTTAGGAATGCCACTTCCCAAGCCAGGGCCGGAAGATGGATTCCTGATGTCACTAGGGATAATTCTGCTGCGCGAGTCGGTTGGAATTATTTTGGTCGTGCTTTATTTTGCGATCATTCCACCGCTGATGGCGTTAAAGAGTAAGTTCTTTGGCGGTATGTACAAACAAATGGGTTTGATCCGGTTTATGGTCATGGCGCAGTTATTGCTTTGGATGGCATTGTTGCCAATCAAGATGCTTTTGCGCTGGACGGTGGATATGAAGTACTTCATATCGATTCCGGAGTACTTCCTTAACTTTTAGATATTACACATGTTGTGTCGGAATTACCGTTGGTGATCCTGACTTGAGTAAAACCACAAGCTGTCCATAGCACCGCAAAGGTCAATCGGACGGAGTAACATTAACCGATGCCAGCAACAGAACAAACATTACGTGACCAGAAGCGTCTGCACGTGGTATTTGGTATCTCGAGCGTGATATTGATCCTGTCCACTGTCTGGATGTTTAAGGAGGATCATGATCGCCAGTGGAAGCAATACCAGTCCAAGGCACGTGATATCAATATTCAGATGTCGACATGGCGACAGCTGGAATTTGAAACGGCACAGGTTCTCAACGCTGAGGAAGAGGCAGGCGATGTGTTAGATGCGGCTCTTATTGCCCCGCCAGCTACGGACTTGCTAGACGCTTTTGATGCTATCGCATCAAATCCGCCGCTTGAGATAAAAAGTCTCGCAAAAGGTAGTGATCCGGGTGGCCCGCTGGTTGAACCTGACTTTGATTACAAAGTATTGTTAGCTCTCGTCGAACAATTGTCAGTTCAGGATGGTGCTGAAGATAGTGCTGCATCGACCGATGATTTAAAGGAAGCCAGGCGTAAGGTTTTAGCAACACTCGCGAGGGTTGTTAAGGATTTTAAGGATATTGAAGACCGATTGCTTGGCGAACTAAAATTCATGAGAGCCGACTATGATGCGGCGCGTGCGGAAGGTGGTCTCGGTGTGCGCGATGGCGTGGGGACAGACGAACTTGCCGCTCGCCAAAAGCTTGTAGATGAAGAGAAAGCACGTATTGCAACGCAGGAGTCGAATTATCAGGCGGTTTCCAACTCAAGAATCAAGCTAAATCGGATTCTTGGCGATATTCAAACAGCAGCAAAGGATGCACAGCGTGAGCTGGATGCAGTGCTGGCTGACAAAACACGTCTGCAGTCAACCGTGAGCGATTTGCATTCATCATTCCTTGATGGTGGACTGCCTGGCAAGAAGTGGCTCGAATTGCCGGTGCTTGATGCGTTCAACTCGCCACTGAAGATCGAAAATAAGTGGTCGGACGATCTGGAGCAAAACTACAACTTCTCGATGGTTCGTCGGTTTGACAGGTGTACCACCTGTCATCAAATGATGGAAAAATCACTACCAGGCGAAGCCACTGAGCCGGGGTTCGTTTCTGAGCGATTGGTGCAAATCGAGTTACCGATTCCACTGGTAGCTGAAACTGCAGGACCGGCAGAAGGTATTGCATACGAAGAACATCGTCAGAACCTGATTGCAGATATTTACGGTCTTCGGTTGGTGCCAAACGGCCTGATGGGAGACAAGGTTGTGGCTGTTAGTTTTGTTGAGCCAAGTAAGCCGGCTGCTCAGGCTCAGGTTACCACTGAAGATGAAGAGCAGTTGGCTGATCCGGGTGAGATTGCTGGGGCGATGCTCAAGTCCACTGGCTCTGTGAGTCCGGTATCTGCGAATTCACTTCAACGACATACTCGTCATGGTCTGGAAGTCGGTGATGTTATTGTTTCGGTCGACGGAAATGTCGTAGAGACACCGGATGCACTGGCAAGAAGGTTGCTCAAAATACGACCGGATGCATATCTGGAAGATGAGCTTACATTTGAACCGATTGTGCCAACCGTGACACTGACAGTGAAGCGGGGGTTGTCACATCCGTTTGTTAGTCATCCGCGTCTGGATTTATATGTTGGCTCGCTTAGTCCGCATAAGGTCAGCGATTTTGCCTGTACGATCTGTCATGAAGGGCAGGGTAGTGCTACGGACTTCGAGTGGGCATCACATACGCCCGATGATCCACTTGCTCGAAAGCAGTGGATTAAGAATTATGGGTGGTTTGATAATGTTCACTGGATTTATCCGCAACATCCCAAACGTTTCATAGAAAGTACGTGTCTCAAGTGCCATCATGACGTAACTGAGCTTGAACCGAGCGACCGATTCCCGGAAGCTCCGGCTCCGAAGTTAATGAAGGGGTATAACACCATTCGTAAGTTTGGCTGTTATGGTTGCCACGAAGTGAATGGATTTGACGGTCCAAATAAGCGTGTTGGCCCTGATATGCGTGTTGAACCGAACACGTTTGCAGCAGCCCAGCAGATTCTAGCAACAACAGATAGCATTCCCCCAGAACATGTGGCGGCTCTGGATGCAGTTGTGGAATCTCCCGAGAGTGATGCAGCTCGCGAGAAGCTCTACGCCTTACTGCTTAGCGATAAAGAAGTATCGGATGATGACGGAGAAGAAACGGCCGTCTTTAGCAAGGATACACACAGCAGACTCACACCGCTGTTTAAGGGTAGTGACACCCCCGGGGCGCTGCGAAAACCCGGTCCGAGTTTGCGATATATCGGTAGCAAGGCAGAGGATGCATTCCTTTTTGATTGGATTGCAAAGCCCTCCAATTTCAGGCCAAGCAGTCGGATGCCACAATTCTTTGGCCTGAATGACCACATTAAGCGAGAGCACGAAGAGACTGGTGGCGATCATCCTTACGACGATCCATCAGAGCGATACGAGCCGATCGAGATCCTCGGCATTGTTGCCTATCTAAACAACTACTCGCAGTCTTTTGACTTTTTAAGTTGGGAAGATGGCGTGCAGCCTGATGTGAGTCGAGGAAAGATTTCGTTTGAGGAACGTGGTTGTCTGGCATGCCATAGTCATAAAGACTTCCCGGATGTAGAAGATTTTCGAGCCGTAGACAGTATCGTTCAGGGTCCTGACCTTTCATATCTGTCGGCAAAATTTGGTTCTATCGATACGTCAGAGGAAGCATCGCTCGATGCCCAGCAGCAGGTTAAGTGGCTGTACACTTGGATTCGTGAACCAACTCGCTATCACAAACGGACGGTGATGCCGAATCTGTTTCTAGATGCTCATGACGTAACAACCGCTGAGGGTGAGGTAACAGGACGTGTAGATCCAGCTCTTGATATCGTGGCCTATCTGCTTAGCGATGAAGCCCACAACTGGTCGGTAGCTGATGGCAATCTAACGCGTGATGCAATCAGTGATGCTGAGATAGCGAATCTCGATAGCCTGATGGTTGAGCATTTGCAGAACGCATACTTTAGCTCGGTTGCCAGAGAGTACGCTCAAACTGGAATCCCATCGGATGAACGCAGTGTGAAGGTTGCTGAGTCGGAATTGCTGAACCCATCTGGTGAGAATCTGACGGTTGATCAGAAACTCCTTTACATCGGTCGCAAATCTATCGCGAAGTTTGGCTGCTATGGTTGCCACGATATACCGGGATTTGAAGATGCGAAACCGATCGGTACCGGACTAGCTGACTGGGGGCGTAAAGACCCGAGCAAGCTGGCGTTTGAGCACATGCATGAATACCTGCATGGGGCACACGGCCATGGTGATGATCATTCCCATGAGGATGCTGATGATTCACATGAAGATGCTGATGATTCGCTGCAGGGCATACGCCAAAACAGCTACGTCAACGAACTGCCGGGATTCTTCGAGGAAGCAATTCTAGGTCATAATCGAACAGGGTTTATCTACCAAAAGCTGCGAGAGCCACGCAGTTTTGATTACCACACTACCACCAACAAGAATTACAACGACCGGTTAAGAATGCCGCTATTCCCGTTCAGTACTGAAGATCGGGAAGCTGTAATTACATTCGTGCTTGGTCTGGTAGCTGAACCACCCCGTGAAAAGTACATGTATCGTCCATCAGAGCGTGATCGAGCGATTCAAGAAGGTGCTCGCGTTATCGAGAAATATAACTGTAAAGGGTGTCATGTATTCGAAGCAGAGAAATGGGCGCTGGCGTTTGGAGAAGGTGACTTTGATCTGTCATCTGCGTCAGATTTCTATGACTTTGCGGAGGCTCATTTTCCTGAAGCAGATGTGTCTGCTTCACTGGAGATGAATAAGCAGTCGCAGCGTACGGCGGTAATTGAGGGTATGCCGGTCCTTGATGATGAGTCCGCATTGCCACAATTATTCGATGCTGAGTTTACCCCGATCAAGTTCCCGATCTTTGAAGATCCCATTAGTCCCTCGGATGTTGTATTTACACCATTCCAGCTTTGGCGGCCTGCCGTAGTTGACGGCGTTGTCATGCAGGCAGGGCAACGTTTGCCGGAGCTTGGGCCTTCACAAGTCGTGGACCGTACACCTGCTGATGGTGGAGATCTTGCACGCTACTTGCTGCCAGGCGTGACCGCTCGCGAAAAACAATTTGGAAACCCACAGGCCAAGGGTGGCGAAGCTTGGGCTTGGGTGCCACCACCGCTTATCGGGCAAGGTGCCAAGGTGCAAACCGATTGGTTGCACGACTTCCTGTTGAATCCGTATCCGATTCGCCCGGCAGTTGTGTTACGCATGCCGAAGTTCAATATGTCACCGGCGGAAGCAACAAAGATAGTGAATTACTTTGCTGCAAAGGATAATGTCGCTTATCCGTATGACTACAGTAAACAGGAAGATGTAAACACAATCACTGAGGCGGATGATCAGTACAACGCAACTTTGGTAACTCAGGATTTGATTGAGTCGCCTATTGCTGGTCGCCGTTTGGAAGATGCGATGAAAATCGTTACGAATCAGAACTTCTGCGTAAAGTGTCATATCGTGGGTGATTTTGAACCTGCTGGTTCCAATAAGGCGAAAGCACCGGATTTAGCTTTGGTTTATAAGCGATTGCGACCGGAGTATTTGCGTCGATGGATCGCCCGACCGAACTCAATCTTGCCCTACACGGCAATGCCGGTGAATATTCCAATTGGTAAACCCGTTAGTCAGGATTTGTATCACGGAAGTGACCGAGAGCAAATCGACGCACTCGTAGATTTGCTGATGAATTACGATTTATATACAAGTGGAAACGCTTCGATTACAACGCTTGTAGAAGAACAAAAAGCAGCTGCACCGGCCCTAGAATCCGAGACACCGATGGAAGCGGCGGCAGGAGCTGAGGAGTAAACAGATTTGTAACCAAGGGAGTGGTTTATAGTTGGATTGCAAAGGGGAATTGAAAATGAAAAGAATTAACTCAACGATGCTTGTCGTTCTGGTATTGATGCTGATGAGTTCGGCTGCAATTGCAGAAGGTTGGGGGAACCTAAAGGTTCGTCTTGTCTTTGGTGGTGATGTGCCGGTACCAGTAAAGATCAATGTAAATAAAGATGTCAACTTTTGTGGCAAGCATGGCTTGGTGGATGAAGGCCTGTTGGTGAATAAAGAGAACAAGGGGATCGCCAACGTCATAGTTTACGTACGTGACAAAAATGTGTCCGTTCATCCATCATACGAATCAGATGATCCGATTATGGTGGACAATGCAAAATGTCGCTTCGTTCCTCATGTTACACCGGTTTGGACAAAGCGGACGTTGATGCTCAAGAATTCAGATCCCGTTGGCCACAATGTGCAGGTCAACGCGATCCTGAATCCTCCGATCAATCCAGTGATTCCATCGGGTGCTATGTTAAAACAGACCTATAAAGTTTCGGAACCACTGCCAACGAAGATTAACTGTTCGATACATCCGTGGATGACCGGTTGGTTAGTGATCCGCGACAACCCGTATGTGGGTGTCGCTGACAAAAACGGATTGGTTGAGATCAAGAATATTCCAGCTGGTGAACTGGAATTCCAGTTTTGGCAAGAGAAAGTGGGCTACGTTCGTGAAGTCGAGCTTGACGGTAAAACCGTTCTTTGGAATCGGGGCCGCGTTAAGCTCACGATCGAAGATGGAGAAACCCTCGATCTTGGTGATGTAACCGTACCAGCAAAGCTAGTTAAGTAAAACGTAATCAAAAGTGGATTCACGTACCTGATAAGTAATAAGACTCATGATCAAGCAACTTGCATTCCTAACACTGTTGATTGCTGTGGCCGGCTGCTCCCGAGATTTGCCGGATCGAGTAGCCGCGAACTCAGAGAATGTGAATAACATCGCAGAGGCATTTACCGGTGGTGGTGATGGCGGTCAGGCTCAAGAGGTTCTTCAGGAACCAACGGGCTGGCGTGATTTGCGATTCACTTTTAGAACCAGTGGTGATGTTACGATTCCCAAACTGACCGCAGCTGTGATTAAC
>JAKUOW010000187.1:0-4501 GCA_022451045.1 Pirellulales bacterium
GCTAAAGGTGAGACAACCGCTTCAACGCATGGAAGTAGTCCTGACCGATGCTAGCCAAGTCAATTGGCTTGAATCTCACGACGACATATTGCGTGACGAAGTAAATATTAAAGAGATCGCATATACGCTAGAAGCGGAAGAGTTTATTGAATACCAAGTAGTTCCAAACTTTAAGGCACTCGGACCTCGTGTCGGTAAACTCATGCCACGCGTTAAGGCTTGGCTTGAGGCTGCTTCGGGGGATGACTTGCTAAAAGAAATGGAAACGGCAGGTGCGATTGAGTTTGAGATCGATGGAGAAACCGTATCGCTCACATCGGATGAAGTGGAAGTTCGATTGAGTGCGAAGGAAGGATGGGCGGCAGCTCAAGGTCAGCAATGCGTGGTCGTTCTCAGTACTGAATTGAACGAAGAGTTGATCGCAGAAGGAAAAGCACGCGACCTGATTCGGTATATTCAGGACATACGTAAGGAAATCGGTTGCGAATTTACTGACCGAATCGAGGTTCTAGTCGGTAGTGCGGACGCCTCAGTTGCCGGGGTAGTGGAAGGTTTTGGGGATGTGATTGCAGCGGAAGCACTGATCAGTTCACTGGTTGCGTCATCGGAGGTCGATGAAAATGACCATGTGCGTACTCTGGGAGAGTCAGAAATCTCTTTGCGGGTTAGGATTTGTACTTCTTAGTTACCATGGCGGACGTTCATGACATCGTCTGAGCAAAAGTCAATTGCGGTTCTCATTAGCGGTGGTGGTACGACGCTGAAGAACCTGATCAGGAAGATTGATGAGGGAGTGCTGGATACGCAAATTGGAGTTGTCATCTCGAGTAACCCAAACGCAGATGGGTTGGAGTTTGGCGCGGAAGCTGAGATCCCCAACAGGTGTGTGGAGAGATCTAAGTTTGCCAGCGATGGAGAGTTTAGTGAAGCTCTTTTCTCTATTTGCAGAGATTTCAGTGTTGACTACGTTGTGATGGGCGGATTCCTAAAACGAGTCGTAATACCTAGTGACTTTACGAATAGGGTCGTGAATATTCATCCGAGTTTAATCCCAGCCTTTTGCGGCCACGGATTTTACGGGCATCATGTCCATGAGGCAGTGCTGCAATATGGTGCACGCGTGTCCGGGTGTACGATCCACTTTGTCGACGATGAATACGATCATGGACCGATCATCTTGCAACGTACGGTCGTGGTGAAATGTGACGACACGGTCGACTCGTTAGCATCCCGTGTCTTTGAAGCGGAATGCGAGGCCTATCCAACGGCTCTGAATCTGCTACTTAAAGGTCGGCTTTCTATAAAAGGCCGTACTGTGCAAATATCTAAATAGGCGCAGTTCCCGCTAATTCACGTTCGTGTACCGATTTGGGCTACGACTCGTATTTTCTGAACTGACCGTGTGCGTATATGTGCGCAGATTATGACTATAATAGATATGTAAACGTGCAATAAGGATTAAAATGTCGCTCTCTATGCCATCAAACTCTATAAACTGCGCGATATATTGCGAAAACGCATATTAAAAGGTTGAAATTAAGCAAAAAAGAAGCATACTTGATCATAAAGCTGCACACATGTGAGCAAATTGATCAAGGCGTTGTGTGGGAGTGCGTTTAGATGGTACGAGATAGCAGTCGACGCGAACGATTATTAGAGATAGTCCGGTTAAACGGGTTTGCGTCACTGCCAAACCTGGTAAATGAGTTGGAAGTTTCCGGCTCAACGATCAGACGTGACCTAGACTTCCTTGAGAACACCGGTGTAGTGCGCCGAACGCACGGTGGTGTCTTTTATACAGGTCCGACCCCGAAAGTGACTCATTTTGAGCACCGACAGGGTCAAAGTTGGACTCAAAAAAAGGCAATTGCACGTGCAGCGGCGGCTGCCATTAAGGATGGTGAAACCATCTTGCTTGATGGCGGCAGCACGACATATGAGTTGGCACAGTGCCTGATAGGGAGACCGATTCAGGTGGTAACCAATTCACTACCGGTGGCAACACTGTTCACCTCCGGTGACAGTGCAGATGTGGTGTTGATTGGTGGTTACGTACACGGTCGCACAGGGGTATGTACTGGCCCATATGCCAATAGCATGCTTCGTGAGCTGAATGTTCAAACTGCCATCATCAGTGTCGCGGGAGCGAACGAGGACGGCTTCTACAACAGCAATTTGTTGTTGGTAGAAACCGAACGAGAGATGATGCGGTCGGCTGACAAGGTAACAGTCGTTGCGGACAGCACCAAATTTGGCCACACCAGCCTGGCACGTTTATGCGAGTTAAAGGAAATCAGCACCTTGGTAGCTGACAACGGCCTTAACGAGCACTGGCGAGAACAAATGGAAATGGCTGGGGTCGATGTGATCATCGCTGAGTACGAGGCGATGGAAAAGGAAACAGTCGCATAAGACCAGAAGGACAGTAGAAGGAACTGGATGGATGACAACCATCAACAATACAATCGATAGAGCAGTAATCGAGCAAGTCGTGCGTCGAATGCTGACGGAATCCAGCGGGGGGGAATCCGCGGATAACACCAACAACGGTGACCTCAAGGTAAACGTGTCAGCGCGTCATGTGCACTTATCGGATGAACACGTCGAACAATTATATGGCCCAGGTCACACGCTCACTCCAATGAAGTGGCTTTATCAGGACGGCTTCTACGCGGCGGAAGAGACGGTCATGGTAGTAGGGCCGCGCAAGCGCATGCTCCCCAATGTGCGCGTATTAGGTCCGACACGTCCATTTAGCCAGGTAGAACTGGCTTTCACCGATGCTATTCAACTTGGTTTGGATATACCCGTTCGTCACAGCGGAAAGATTGACGGGACACCCGGGTGTGTTTTGGTTGGACCCAAAGGGGTCGTGGAGCTGGAACAGGGCGTGATTAGAGCTGCCCGCCACGTACATATGCACATGAGCGATCTACCGCGGTTCGGTGTGTCCAACGGTGACCTGATGGACCTCAAGATAAGAACGCCGATGTCTTCGGTAGTGCTGGAGGATTTACTGGTTCGTGCGGATGAAACCACAAAACTAGAGGTGCACATAGACACAGATGAAGGCAATGCATGCAACTTAAAGGCGGCTACGTCTTTTGAGTTAGTTAAGAAAACGGATTGCGATTGCCACTAACAAGACATGGCGGGTGGTCCGCCATTACGTGATGGACCAGATTCATCACATTTAATTAGTCCTTTGTATTTGGAGATTGAACAATGGCAAAGGCATTAGAAGCGTTAGGAATGATTGAAACCAAGGGTTTTGTACCGTTGGTCGAAGCAACTGACGCCATGATGAAGGCTGCGAACGTACGGTTCCTTGGATGGGACAAAGTGGGTTCCGGTCTTGGTAGCGCTTTTGTTACAGGTGACGTTGCTGCTGTGAAAGCTGCAACCGATGCCGGTGCAAATGCTGCTGGTCGTATTGGTGAAGTCATTAGCGTTCAGGTAATTCCTCGTCCGCACGGTGACTTGTCACGCATTTTAAAAGTGACTGATAAGAAGGCGAGCTAAGGCTGCCCTTACAGTACGCAAACAAGGAATAGAAAAATGCAAAACGCAATTGGATTAGTAGAGACACGCGGACTGATCGGAAGTGTCGAAGCGACAGATTCGATGGCAAAAGCCGCAAATGTCGAAATTGAAAAACGGATTGATTTTGGTGGTGGCCTGGTCACAACCATCGTCAGTGGTGATGTCGGTAGTGTTCGCGCTGCTGTAGAAGCTGGTGCAAACGCAGCATCGCAAGTTGGTGAGCTACTTAGTAGCCATGTGATACCGCGTCCGGCTGAAGGCCTCGTAGAAGCCTACTTTGGATAATCACTCATCTGCTTGAACAGGAACGATTAGTTCGATGAAAGTACTCGTCGCCAACTTGGGATCAACAAGCTTTAAATATCGCTTGTTCGACATGTCATGCGAAGCCGAATTGGCTCGCGGTGGTGTGGAACGCATTGGCGATACTCAAAGCCATTGCTTTGTTGAATCCGGTGACAAAAGGCTCGAGGTTATAGTTCCTGTCGAAGACCATAGCGTTGCTGTCCGTCAGTGCCTGACGCAGTTGGTAGATCCGGAAATCGGTTGCATAAGCGAAGCACGCGAAGTAGCCGCAATTGGGTTCAAAGCCGTACATGGTGGTTCCCTATCTGGAGTTCAGCGGATCACCGGTGAAGTGCTTGACGAAATGTCAAGGATGAACCAGGTGGCACCTGCACACAATCCACCGTATATCAGTGCCATGCGACAGCTCGCCGAACGCTTGCCGGAGATTCCACTGGTGGCGGCGTTTGAAACAGGTTTTCATTCAACGATAAGTCGTGGCTGGCGGAATTATGCGATTCCGTCCGCCTGGTCAGAAGAACTCGATGTTCGTCGTTGGGGATTTCACGGTGCTAGTCATCGCTATATCTCGCAACGTGTCGCGGAACTATTGGATTCTGGCTCTACGAAGATTATTAGTTGCCATCTTGGTGGTTCTAGTAGCCTAGCGGCC
>JAKUOW010000187.1:4511-7624 GCA_022451045.1 Pirellulales bacterium
AGTGAAAAATATTGCACTCAGTGCAGAACTTTCTAGTGAATTCAACGCGGCTTGTAGAGCCGACAATGCTGTAGACGGGAAGACTGTGCGAGCCTTTCATGGGATATGTAAAAGTGTAGCAACGACGATGGGCATGAGTCCCCAGTCTGTGTTGCCGCACAACAATCGCGTGGGTGATTTCGATCCGTTTGCCCTTCCGTTAATCATGGAAGCAACGGGGAAAACGCTAGATGAAGTACTAGATCATCTAGCAAACCAAAGTGGTTTGCTCGGTTTAAGTGGCGTAAGCGGTGACATTCGGGATTTGCACGCGAAAGCAGCGGAAGGGCATGACGGAGCTAAATATGCTTTGGAAGTGTTCGTTGCTGATGTTCGCCGAGGCATTGGTGCGATGATGATGGCCCTTGGAGGGGTCGACGTCATCGCGTTTACCGGTGGTATTGGTGAGAACGACGGTGTCATTCGTCGTGAAGTGTGTCGCAATTTGGATCAATTAGGTATTCAACTTTGTGAAAGTGCAAACGCGGATGGCGATATGGAACGACGTATCGATGCTGACGGTTCACAAGTACAGTTGTGGATTGTCCCAACGAACGAAGAAATTATCGTTGCCCGCCAAACAGTCTCCTGTGTAACGGAGGGGAGTTAACATGTTTGTTGCGAAAGTCACAGGTGCCGTGGTATCCACTCAAAAGGTGGATTCTATCGTGGGCTACAAGTTGTTGGTGGTCGAACCATACCGTTTAGACAACAAGACGCGTAAGAAGCTAAACACAACGGGACGAACCTTTATTGCTGTGGATACGCTCGGTGCGGGTGAGGGCGACTATGTGTTAATCACCCAAGGATCGAGTGCGCGGCTAACGGAGGAGACCCGTGATCTGCCAATAGACACTGTTGTTGTTGGCATTGTAGATAACGTACACGTTGATAATCACAGCGTTTACGAGCGGTCATAGCAAATGGAATGCCGGTGACGCACCGGTCAGACGAGGAAACGGAAGTCATGCAAATCTCAGAATCCCTAATACGAGACGTCGTCCAAAACGTACTTGCACAAGTAGGAACACCTGCGCCGGTAGCAGCGAAAGGCTATGAGCGGCGACATGGGGTGTTCCAGTGCCCAGACGAGGCAGTTGCCGCGGCGCGTGAAGCGTTTGAGCAGCTCTCTGCCCGTACGATCGAAGACCGCAAACGTATTATCGACCACATACGACGTATTTCCATCGACCAATGCGTCGAGCTCGGAACGATGGAGATGAATGAAACGCAGATTGGTCGGCTTGACCATAAGATCGCCAAGCTTAAGACACTAGGTGAGCGTTCACCCGGAGTCGAGTTCATGCGGAGTGAAGTATTCAGTGGCGATCACGGGATTGCGGTCATTGAGCACGCGCCGTTTGGTGTCATTGGCGCCATCACCCCGGTGACCCACAGCCTGCCGACGATCACAGGTAACGCCGTAAGCATGATTGCGTCTGGAAATACCGTTGTTGTGAATCCACACCCTAGTGGTAAGAAAGTGGCGGCAGAAGGTGTACGCCGCTTCAACAAGGCAATTTACGAAGACCTTGGAATCGACAACCTAATCTGTGTGATGGAAGAGCCTACGATTGAATCTGCCAATGCTATTTTTGAACACCGGGATGTCGCGATTATTTGTGTGACGGGGGGGCCAGCTGTAGCCCGGGCAGCGCTCAATAGTGGCAAACGTGCGATTGTAGCTGGACCGGGAAATCCACCGGTCGTAGTAGATGAAACAGCAGATCTGGCGAACGCGGCGCGAAGCATTATCGCTGGCGGTGGCTATGACAATAATTTGCTCTGTATCGGAGAAAAAGAGGTGTTCGTCGTTGAGTCCGTCTTCGACTCGCTCATGAGTGAGATGGAACGCGCAGGGGCAATTCGTCTTAACGAGAACGAAATTCGGAACCTCACAAATAATGCGATCGTTCAAGTTGGCGATGACAATCATGACGCCCCGTCCAAAGAATTTCTCGGAAAAGATGCGAAAGTTCTGGCTGACGGTGCCGGCAAGACAGTTGGCGCTGACACGCCACTTGTGTTTGGAGAAACAGACAATGATCATCCATTTGTAAGTATTGAGCAAATGATGCCGTTTTGCCCCTTTGTTCGATGCCGTAATGTTGAAGAGGCTATCCAACGGGCTAAGAAAGCAGAACATGGTTTCCGCCATACTGCGATGATCCATAGCAATACCGTCAATAATATGCCGCACATGGGCCGGGTGATGGCCACGACAATCAATGGCAAAAATGGACCTAGCATGGCCGGACTTGGACTTGGCGGTGAAGGTTACCTTTCATTCTCAATCGCCGGACCGACCGGAGAAGGAATTACAACACCGCTTACCTTTACTCGGGAACGGCGTTGTTCAATGATCGAAAATCTTCACGTCCTGGGAAAATAGAGTTTAGGAAGCTTTATCTCCGGGGGGAGAGAAATGCAAACGGCTAGAGTAGTTGGAACAACCTACGCGTCGGTCAAACATGAGTCCGTTTCGGGTCAAAAGATCCTTATTGTCCAGCCATATTTGTCTGGAGGCAAGGAAGCGGATGGATATCCATTGCTGGCTATAGACGGTGTGGGCGCCGGTAGGGGAGATGATGTAATTATCACAAGCGATGGACGGCACGCCAGGGAATTACTCAATGCTGATGCAACACCGGTGCGGTGGACTATTATTGGAATCCAAGACGAATGAAGATCGACGCGGATTTAATCAAGCAAATTACCGAAATGGTGATGGCGAAACTCGACGGAGGCCAGAACGCCGCTTCGCGCGAGCTTTCGGGCGTTCTTCGTGTCCGTGAGCGCCTCATTACACTGCAGCAGTTGCCTGAGTCTCTTGAAGGGATTAATACGCTGGTCGGAATTAAGGGTGCGGTGGTTACTCCGTCCGTACGTGACGTCCTTCGTGCCAAGAAAATACAGTTAGTTACCGAGGAGCCGGGACAACTTTCAAGGGAAAACCATGAAAACGGGTGTCGCAGGGTCTTATCACTGGTGGGACCAGAGGTATCAGTCGGGAAGCATTGGTCAGTAATCGAGTTATCAGACCGTGAGGAAGTGATAAGAGAACTCGCAGAACA
>JAKUOW010000188.1 GCA_022451045.1 Pirellulales bacterium
TCCCGGCAGTTTGGAAAAATCGTGGTCAAGCATCCGGTGTGAGAGAGTACGGCGGGATTCTCATCTGGTTGGTTTGTCAACGGTGCTTAATTTACGGTGTGGCATCTGGATAGGTATTGGCGATCGAGTAATCGGTAATTGACTGCTTCTTTGATGTGTTCGTGTTCCACTGTTTCTGTACCAGCAAGATCTGCGATGGTACGTGCGACTCTTAGTATTTTGTCATGCGCTCGTGCGGAGAATCCCAGTTTGTTTACCGCGGCTTCCAGAGATTGTTTGGCATCTTGTGTCAATTGGCAAAAGTCACGTACTTCGGCAGCCTGCATTTGGGCGTTGAGGTTGTGGGCTCTTCTGTCAAATCGGTTCACTTGCCATTCTCTGGCCATCTGAATCTGTTTTCGCATGCTGGCGCTGGGCGTGCCATTTTTTGAGTCAGACAGATCCTCTATGGGTACAGCCGGGACTTCGATGTGAATGTCGATCCGGTCAAGTAACGGACCACTAACCGTTGCAAGGTACTTGTCGACCTGTGCATCAAGGCATGTGCACTGCTTCTTTGGGTGATTCTTGAAGCCGCATGGACACGGGTTCATGGCTGCGATCAACATGATATTTGCCGGGAAAGATGTAGCACCGCTCGCGCGGCTGATAGTAATCCGGTTGTCTTCTAGCGGTTGCCGCAGTACTTCCAGCGTGCGGCGGCTGAACTCAGGCAGTTCGTCCAGAAAGAGGACTCCGTTATGTGCCATACTGATTTCGCCCGGCATGGGAATAGAACCGCCACCGGCCATGCCAGCGTCGCTGATCGTGTGGTGGGGGGCGCGAAAAGGCCGGTGTGCCACTAGAGATGCATTTGATGGCAGACGCCCGAGCACACTGTATACCTGAGTGGTTTCTATGGACTCTGCTCCAGTGAGATTCGGAAGGATAGATGGAAGGCGTTTTGCGAGCATGGTCTTACCGCTTCCTGGCGGACCGACCATGAGTATGTTATGACCACCGGCTGCTGCGATGGTCATTGCCCGCTTGGCCATTTCCTGTCCTCGGACGTCTGAATAGTCCAGTTCGTAATCTCTTTGTTGCGAAAGCAACTGGGTGGCTGTTCCAGGCACTCGTTCCATCAAAAGGTCACCGGTGCAATAAGCAACTGCCTGAGCAAGGCTGTCGACGGCCATAACTTGCAAATTCTCGACAACACTGGCTTCATAAGCGTTTACCCCCGGCACGAGGATTCCGTCAAGATGTGGGTGTTTTGATGCAGCGATAGCCATCGACAAGCAACCACGAACCGAGCGAGTTGAACCTTCAAGTGATAGTTCTCCCACCACGGCAAATCGTTCCAGAATGGACAGGTCGATTTGTCCCATGGCAGCAAGTACGCCAAGGGTGATAGGTAAGTCAAAGGATGACGCTTGTTTGCGCAGTCCAGCGGGTGCGAGATTAATCGTGATGACTCCGGAATCCGGATAAAAGAACCCGGAATTAACAATGGCACGCCGCATTCGACTGGTGCTTTCTCGAATTGCCGCATCGGGTAACCCGACCAGTACTATTTTGGAATCTTCACTAGGAGAAATATCGACTTCTACCTGCACTTCGTGAGCATGAAGGCCAACGAGTGAAAACGTGTGAAGTTTAGCTAGCATGTTGATGCATACCTTACGCGGTGGGTGAGGTAGCAGCTGATTCCGTTATTGATTGTATGAGCCGACGGGAATGTTGATAGTGGAAATGACAACAGGTGACATAAAGTCGCCTTAACCATTAGCACGTTTGGGTATATCAGTTGTCATGGCTGTTGACTGCATAAATAACGGTCGATGCATCAGGTATCTCTGTTTTCATGCGTTTGGCATGTCTGTTATTATTTACCGACGTCAATGGTGGCGGCATCCGGATCGTTTTGAGGAATACGAGGGTGGAGTGTTGTGCTTGAATACATGTCGGAAAACATAGCGTTGTCTTGTGTTCTTGGTGTACTGGCGTTCTTGCTTTTGGTCGGCATCTACGATGTGTTGCAGACCAAACATGCGATCCGCCGAAACTTTCCAATCGTTGGACACCTGCGATACTGGCTTGAGACGATCGGTCCGGAGATCCGGCAGTACTTCGTCGCGCATGATAAAGAAGAACGTCCGTTTAACCGTGATGAACGACGTTGGATTTATGCATCCGCCAAAGGACAAAACAATACATTTGGATTCGGGACGACAGAGCAACTTTACGATATTGGTTATCCAATTATCAAACACTCGCCATTTCCGTTTCCAGATTCAAAGGCGACCTATCCTGCGGATGATCCAACCGCCATTCCGGGTCTGAAAATTGTTGGCGAACGGCATGGAAGAGCACGCTGCTATCGTCCATCGTCCATTGTTAATATCTCCGCCATGTCCTTCGGATCTCTCGGTAAGAACGCAATTTCAGCTTTGAATATTGGCGCTCGGGAAGCGGGTTGTATGCACAATACAGGCGAAGGCGGCATCAGCCCGTATCATTGCCACGGTGCAGACTTGATGTGGCAACTAGGTACCGGCTACTTTGGCGCACGAGTGGATGACAAGTTCTCGATGGCAAGGCTTGTTGAACAGGTCGAATTGCACCCACAGGTTCGTGGAATCGAGATAAAACTCTCGCAGGGCGCTAAGCCTGGAAAGGGTGGGATCTTGCCAGGTACCAAGGTTACAGCTGAAATTGCCAAAATCCGAGGTATTCCACTTGGCAAAGACTGTTATTCTCCCAACGCTCATTCTGAATTTGATACGGTTGATGAAATGATCGACTTTATTGAATCCATAGCGGATCGCACTGGAGTGCCCGTGGGTATCAAGAGCGCTGTGGGACAGCTCGATTTTTGGCACGAACTTGCTGACAGGATGTATTCACGTAATGAAGGGCCGGATTTTATTTCGATAGATGGTGCAGAAGGTGGAACAGGTGCAGCACCGTTAACATTTAGCGATCACGTCGCCCTACCCTTTAAAGTTGGTTTTAAGCGCGTGTTCAAGATCTTCCAGCAGGCGGGGCTCTCGAAAGATATTACGTGGATCGGCAGTGCTAAGCTGGGATTTCCCGATCGCACGTTGGTGGCATTTGCAATGGGAGTTGATCTTATAGGAATTGCACGTGAAGCTATGTTATCCATCGGCTGCATACAGGCTCAAAAGTGCCACACGGGTCATTGCCCCGTAGGAGTTGCCACGCAAAGTGGATGGTGGCAGCGTGGGCTAAACGTACACCATAAGTCGAACCGGTTTGCATCCTACATCAGAGCGTTTCGCAAAGAGTTGCTTTCCTTGGCGCACGCAGCTGGATATGAACATCCGCAACAAATCACTTCAAGTGACATTGAAGTTTGCACCGGGGTAAACACGTTTACCACACTGGAAGAATCACTTGGCTATAAATGTGACCAGTTGGATATCACGAGCATGGCAGACCTGACGCAGTTAGACTGACTGATCAGCGCTTGGATACAACTGCGTGATTACACAAATCGCGTTTAGCAAAACGCGTCGAACACGCGAACGCGGGCCCAATTTGGCTTGCCTTCGGCGATAAACGCAAGGTGGCGATCTGCCACCTGGTATGCGTCGTGTTGGTCTTTGTTCTCAAAGATGACATGTAAGGCAACATCAAATTCCCGATCGTTCACATCTCGCTGCATCTCTTCACAACGAGGACCAGCAGCATAAAACACCGTGCCGTCATGGTCATTGAGATACTTATTGCATGCGTTTATGAGTTCATCGACTTTTTCAGAGCTCTTGTCGATCAGGTCAAAGTAAACGATGTGTGAAAACATGATGTCTTTCGTCTGTAGTATGTCTAGTTGTTTCAGTGGCTATACGGGCTTGTTTGGGTCTTTAATCTGACCGGCACTCTGATTCGTCGGATCATAACGTTTTCGAGTTTGCTGATGAGATCGTCGATCTAATCCGGCCCGGTCCAGTAAGCTTCTACCAAGAATCTGTTTTACGCCATCGTCATCAGCTGGTGGTGGTCCCGTGGCTCCCAAATCAGCCGGGTCATATTCAATTCTGAAACTGTGCTTTGCAATCTGGATGACTGTGCCCGGGTCCAAACGTTTTCTGCTGACACGCGCATTATTGATTCGGGTGCCGTTTCGGCTGTTTAGATCCTTCACGAACCAGTAGCCGTGCTCAACCTTTAATTGGCAATGATGGGCAGAGACATTTGCAAATCTTAGAACAATGTCACAGCTTTCCCGTCGTCCAACCAACAGCTTGTCCTGCAGGAGTGGAATTGGGTCACCACCGCCGATAGGTTCAAGTGTGCCGAATTTTGATTGTTGATTCATCCGTGCCTCAAGCTAAATGGCAATGGGCCGATGCCCGATTGCTGTGTCCTCTCTGTTCAGTTCCCCATCATATGCGGTAGGCCGCAGGATTGCGATACCGAGAATATCGGGTAACCTGATAATGCATCGGGGTTTTTAGCAAAGTTGCTGCACAAATCATCCGTTAACCCCTTTAGTTTAACAACATGCACCCATTACTCATGAAAAATGCCATATATGAAGGCTAAGCTGGACAATTCCTTATCAAGCTTGACTACGCCGGAGTACGATTGGCGCGCAGCCGGGCTGCCATACTATGCATATAACTTCTACCTGAAGAATCGTTTTGGTGGTCGCATCCAAAAAGTAAGCATCGATGCAGGATTCACCTGCCCAAACGTCGATGGTACTGTGGCCATTGGTGGCTGTACGTTTTGCGACAATCGGTCTTTCAGCCCAAGCCGACGTATTCCGCGACAGGATATCCTTGACCAGATTAACTATGGTATTTCTTGTATCAAGCGTCGGTACACCAAGTGTAAAAAGTACATTGCATACTTTCAGCCAGCGACCAACACCTATGCTCCGGTGGAAAGGCTGGAGCCATTGTATCGGACAGCTTTATCTCATCCTGAAATAGTTGGCATGGCGATTGGGACCAGACCAGATTGTGTACCGGATGATGTGCTCGCTCTCCTGGACAGCATTGGCCAAGAAACATTCTTGAGTGTGGAATATGGAATGCAGACGATGCACGACAGGTCACTCGAATGGATGAATCGGGGACACGATCATCAATCCATGATCGATGCAATGCAGCGCAGTGACGGCCTATCCTTTGAGATCTGCGCGCATGTCATTCTCGGACTTCCTGGTGAATCACACGAAGATATGATTGCCACTGCACGCGAGGTGGCCAGGCTTGGTGTGGATTCCGTCAAGCTGCACAATCTATACGCAGTAAAACGGACTGCACTTGCCGATCAGGTGGAGGCAGGTGAAGTGGAATTGATGCAGCGCGACGATTACGTGCGCACGGTTGTCGATGTACTGGAATTACTTCCTCCACATATGATCGTTGAGCGAATTAGTGGTGATGCACCGCCCGATTACTTTGTGGGACCGGAATGGTGTCTGAACAAACCATCCGTCAAGATAGCGATCGAAGAAGAATTCGAACGCCGTCAAACATTCCAAGGTGCCAAATACCAGTCAGAGTAATCAACTATCATGATCAACAGATTATGGTCAGTATCAGGATCAGGATTAAAGGTCAGTAGTAAAGGTCAGGCAAAATGAAATACTCGCTAACATGGATCGTTGCTTTTATCCTGTTTGCTGTCCCCGCGTTAGCACAGGAGACGGAGAACTCGATTACACATGGTCCGATTCTTGGTCGACTGAGCACCGATGGTGTTGGAGTTTGGGCGCGAACTGCCTATTCCGGAACGATCGTGGTTGAGTACGGTACAGATCCGAAAAATCTGGATCAGCTGTCACCGGAGGTAGAAACAACCCTGGCTGCCGATAATACTGGCTGGGTCCATATAAAAGGCCTTAAGGCAAACACGAAATACTACTACAACGTGATACTTGTTGGAGTGTCAAAATTCACTGGACGCAGTGGTTCTTTTCGCACAATGCCGGATCAAAAGGACTTTATTGATCCGGAACTTAATCCAGATGGGCTATTCAATTTCAGTTTTGAATATGCCTGTGGAAACAATCAGAATCCGGGCCACAGCCTGGGAGCACAGCTGCCAACGTTCGCAACCATGTTGCGGGAAATTAAAGACGACATCAACTTCGCGATCCTCAATGGTGACTGGCTTTACGAAACGCAGCGTAGCCTCACTGTCGATCAGTGGCTTGCGCAAGTTGGAAAGGATGCAACAGCCATCCCCAGTCACGTGAAGGCTGCACCATCGATTGTTGGCGTCTGGCAGAACTACAAGCATTTTCTTGCTCGTGGCCAAAATCTGACGAACTGGCACCGCCACGTACCGTCCTTCTTCACTTATGACGACCATGAAATCCTAATCGACGTCTGGGGAGCGGGCACACCGGGACTTCGAGATCGCCGCGCTGTATTTCGAGACGTCGGCGTGCGGGCGTGGTACGACTATCTTGGCTGGAGTAATCCAACGACATTCCCGCAGCGAGTACGCATCAGCCGCGCCACTGTATCTGAGAACGGAAATGTAATCACCGATCCGACGGCAGATTTCACCAAAGTGGATCTTGAGCAAGTCAGCAACCTGCATGTTCATTGGGGAACGGAAACGGATGGAGTCAATGAAAACGAATTAGACGGTGTAGGTGGAGATCCGAATGCCGGTGTCTACAAGATTGAAAAGGTCCTGGGCCCGAACCAAATCAGAGTTTCACCGGCTTTCGATGCTGATGGCGAAGTATCTTACTCTCTCGGAAGACGTTCTTATTTTCGGATGCGCATAGCGAATTGTGACTTTTTTGTGTGTGACACCCGTGGACAACGGGATATGCATGACAAGTCAGACCCATACAAGAAGGGCATCTCAATGCTTGGTCCAGTTCAAAGAGACTGGTTGCTTGATGGCATGCGAAAAAGTGACGCCGATTTCTTGTTTGTTGTGTCGAGTGTGAATTTCATGCTACCGCATGTTGGTGGAGGCAAAGTGCGGGCAAATAATAAGGATGATGCCTGGACGGTGTTTTACGACGAGCGAGAAAAACTGATAAACGCCTGGGATAAGATGGATCAGCCTGTATTTGTTTTGACAGGTGATCTGCATAACAGCTTTGTATGTAAGATTACCGAAAACGTGTGGGAGTTCGCGTCAGGTCCACATAACTCCAACAACCATTACTACACAGATGAAGGTGATCGACCGGCGAATGGTAAGTTCAAGTATGGCCCACGCGAGATCGACATTCGTTGGTCTACGCACTTCCGTGATGATATTCCGCGGGATCAGCTTGGCAGTCCGCATTATTGTGTGGTGCAAATAAACAATGTCTATAACAATCCAAAGCAAATTGGTGGTACCCGCTGGGTTGCTTTCCCTCGCCCACAAGTGATCTTTCAGTACTTTGACGGCTGGACAGGGAAACTCAAATACGCTGAAGCTGTCCAGGCTACCCGCGACTAACTATGGAGACAGCCATGAGTTCAACCCGATACCCGGAATTCACCGTAAGTGGGTCTCCTCGCGAAATGGGTAATCAAATTGGTGAGCAGGCCGGTGATCTTGTTTCGCGATTTTGTGAAGTGGCTCTGGAAAGCGCCAATCGAATGGCTACCGCATCGCCAGA
>JAKUOW010000189.1 GCA_022451045.1 Pirellulales bacterium
AACACATGCTCACCGGTTAAAAGTGCCACGATACAATGTCGCACGACATCTTCTTTCCCGAGAACCACTGAAGTGATGTTGTGCTGAAGTTGCTGTAATTGAGATTGCAGGTTTGTTTCCGTCATGATTCGTATTCCTGAACCCGTTATAAGAATCGTTTCCTCCTATGTTAATCGCTTAAATGCAACATGTGTTGTGCCAAGCGAGCTCACAGCTTACTGTCAATTTGACTAAACAGACAGTAACTGCGTGCTAGAATAAAACAAGGTTTCATTCGGCGCGTAAACATAGCCAGTCTGATATCGTCATAGGACTCCATGGCATCCTCATCTTCATCGCAGGACTTCTTTGATCTGATTCCCATGGAATCCGAAAGCGCAGAGTCCTCAATGTCCTTCATATCATTGGACTCAGAATCTCCGTTACCGGAACTTGAGTTAGTCATTGATACCGGGCACGTAGATTCCTCATCAGATAGTTTCGATGAATCCATTTTTGAGACCGTAGCTGAGTCCGCAACACGACCGATGAAATCCGGTGACATCTGGATCGACGGAGGCAGTATTATGACTGTCTGCCCGGATTGCAGTGCCCCGATTTCTATTCGTCACTGGTTGATGCATGCCAAATGTTGGCGGTGCGATACTGTTGTGCAGCTAACTGCATGGCAGGAAGCTCAGGTCCGTAGACTACTTAACGAATCCGACGATGTCGAAGAAGCTGAAATTGCTACGGCACAATTACAGCCAGCAGTCGTTTTCAAAAAGCCAAAGCCAACGCTGGCTCACGTCGATATCCGGCAACAAGCAGTTACAGATCAGTTGAGACTCTGGGCCAAGAGGCTTTTGCGAAATACCCCAGCATGGCTAAGTAGTTTCCTTGTCCATTTAATCCTGCTGATCATGATGGGTCTGATTGAACAGACTCCGCAGATAGAAAGTCCAGCAATTACCCTTTCAATCGTCGTCGATGCGATGGATCAGGAAGGCGGAAACACTGTAGAGACGAATTACGATTCCGAAGAAGAATATGAATTGCCTCTGCCTGAGGACGTTGATCCGGAAGATGTAGAGCAAATGGAGAAGGTTCGTCAGGATATCGAAGTGGCAGAACAACTACAGCAGGACTTTGATACCGATAACCCAAACCTGCCAGACCTGAATTCGGTAAAGCGCCGTATCAACGAAGCAACGGGTAGAAACACGACGATTGTTGCTCGAGATCCAAGAATTCGAGCACAAGTGGTGATGAAGGAGGGTGGTACAACGGCAACCGAAGCCGCCGTTGCGAGAGGATTGCAATGGTTAGCTAAACACCAACGAACGGATGGTAGCTGGACGATACACAGATTCGACTGTAACTGTCGACATAAGGGCTCAGCTGTTTCAGACTCAGCGGGCACATCACTTGCACTACTTCCTTTTCTCGGAGCAGGTAAGACTCAACTCAGTGGAATGTACAAGCAAAACGTTGCTCAAGGCTTACGCTGGCTGATCGGAAATCAAGTCAGTAATGGTGATCTCAGTGCTGGAACACTGACTCATAACGCAAGAATGTACGCACACGGGCAGGGTGCCATCGTACTTTGCGAAGCATACATGATGACAGGCGACTCCCAACTAAAACAACCTGCACAAAAATCGATCGATTTTATCGTAAAAGCACAACACGCTAGAGGCGGTTGGCGATATGCACCAGGACAAGCTGGTGATACCAGTGTGATGGGCTGGCAGGTTATGGCATTACAAAGTGCCAAGGCGGCGGGGCTATACGTGCCTGACCAAACGATGAAAAATGCACACCAATTCCTCAATAGCGTCCAAAAAGGATTCCGTTATGGCTACGTACCAAATCAGGGGCCAACGCACGTAATGACGGCAGAAGCAATGCTATGTCGCATGTATCTTGGCCCGCAAAACGGTTTGGAATATGGACCAAATAATGATGATATAGAAACCGCGGCTAATTTCTTGATCGATAGCCACGCACCAGATCACGGGCAGCCTAATTACTACTATCTGTATTACGCCACACAGACACTTCATCATTACGGTGGACCGCAGTGGGAAAGATGGAACAGTGTCATGCGAGAAGTCTTGACGCAGTCACAGCTTACCAAGGGACATGAGGCTGGTAGTTGGACACCAGTGGAAAACCATGACCGAAATGGTGGACGACTCTACTCAACGGTGATGGCGATTTGCTGCCTAGAAGTCTATTACAGGCACCTACCTATATTCCACAAGCTTGAACTAGATGTTGCTATAAAATAATCCCGAGCGGACTAATCCTCTTTAGCAAAATCCGGTAGCTTGAACTTCACCGGTTCTTTCTTATCAACGACCGGTACTGCCTGCGTACTGACGGCAGGTCGAGGGGCTGAACCCACAGGCTCGACCTCATTGACTCGTTTTGGTGCATTGGCGACATTCATTGGATTCATTGGCACTCTCTGCACCTGTTGCATAGGTTTAGCAATTGCATTTTGATTTGGCCGATTAATATTTGCGACTGCTGGCACTCCGACTGGTCTATTTGCATTTCCTTGTTGAGCGGCACCTTGTTTCAGACGTTCGAGCTTAGATGGCCCGTTGCTCTTCAATGCCGAATCAACAACAACATATCCCGCCCAAAAATACGGATGGTTCATTGATACCTTGGTGCCATCTTCAATCGTTAACCGCGGCTCAAGCGCAGCGTCTACATCTGACATCCGCAGTTTATCTACAGATGCGCGCCAGGCATCAACGGCAGCTAAATTCTGCATTTGACTGAAAAACTCACTGTTCAAGTCGTACGCACTTTGACCTGCCGTCTTCCATCGACTCAACACAACAGTCCGAGCTCCACTAGCCATGAGACCGCAGATCGAATAGAAGATTTCGTCACCCGTACCACCACGTTTCATGGCATTTTCTGCAGCTGTTCTGAATCCGGGTAATATTACCTGTTCACAACGGCTCCATGGCAAACTAAACCAGGCAGCAAGAGAGCTTCCGGGATTTGCACGATCAGAAGAAACCGGAGCCCAATTGTATGAGGGGCGATCTGTACCTTCTAGATCTCCAAATACGACGAGTCTCTGACAGGTACCTACAACAAAACTACTGGGACCAGGGAGTTTTAATCCGAGTGGTTCGGCTTGTGGGTATTGGGCGATGAAGTCTGACACTTGCTTTTGGCGAGTCGCTGCGTCTTCCTTAATGAAGAACGTTGAAGTACCGACAGCCATACGGTCCATCGGTCGATCGTTGCGACCATCTCCCACGATCAGTGACCCGGTCGGTGCATACTTCACTGACATTTTTTCAATTAACAATTGATCGCCCGAAGGTAGTAACTCAAAAGGTAGGTACCAGAGAAAGCCATCAGGAACTATTGTCACTTTACCGATTCCGTCAAACAGATTGTCCGGTGCATTTCCAGTTAGCATTTTCATCAACGTGTCAGCATGTGTACGCCAATCCTGCGACCGAAGGTCATCCATATCGAGTTCATAACTACGATCAAAATTACCAAGAGATCGTAACAGGGTAGTAATTTGAGTCTTCACACGGTTCGGAGATGCAATACGCCAAAAACCATAGTCACGCTGGCTCATCGAGATCGCATAGATATTTCGATTCGTCATAAAGAACGTGAGTAATAGCTCGTCGGGATCAAGGACGTTTTTGACCTTTTTCATGTCGTAAATGGGCGGAAACATCATGTCAGCAGCATTCGGTTCCAACGCCATCTCACGTAACAGAGTTTCCTGTGCAAGTATGGCGTTTAATACCTGGCCATAGCTCTCACCTAGTTTTGCCACTTCAGCTTCGTCATCCGGAACAACAGGACTGTTATCGATATTCTGCTGGGCTTGCTGGACTGCTTGCTGTAACTGTCCATACACGGGGTACTTATTTACTAACAAACGCCTTTGCTGTTGTACGGCATCTGTTAAGGTCTCATCCGGCGACTCAAGCACCCACCTGAGTGACATCATTCGTCCACCCATCGGTAATGTGGAATAAAACTTTTGCCGACGAAAGCGATCCGTAATCTCAATCGCCTTTTCGAATTCTTTCCTGCCCAGCACCAAATCCAGCCAGCTTTGTAAGGCAGATGACTGAGGTGTTAACAAGTAGGCCAGGCAATCCCGTGGACTATCTGCCCAATCTGCGGCTGACGGATCTCGTAGTACATGCGCAAACAAGAGGCCGGCTGTGTTTTCATCCACTGCACCATTCTTGTAATAGCTGTCAGCAGCTCGAACCTGAATGAGTCTTGGAGATGCAACCTTTTGAAATGTAAGAACATTTGCCATAGCTGCATCACCAGCAGCTTGGTTACCAGTCTTGAACTCCACTCGAGCTTGAATGAATTGAATTCGTGCCCCTATTTCACCAGCCTGCATTTCACGGCGACGCATGACAGCACGGGCCTGATTCAGAAAAGTAGCCGCCGATTGAGCGTTGTTAGCAGCAATTGCGCTCTCTGCTGCAGAGACGAGTAATGAAGTCTCCAACCAGTCTGATTCATTGTGTGCCCAACGCACGGCATTTGCTAACGGTGGATATACACCGTTTAATCCCATGATGGCATGCGTCTTAGCTCCCCAACGTAAGGACTCCTCCACCATTCGTGGATCTTCATGAAACCCTGCGCTGATGGATGCGTTTAGGAAGTACTGAGCTGCCTGTCTGTAATTCTCCTGGCTGTATGCGATCTTTCCCAGTTCAACAAGTGCTACCGAAGTCAATGAATGCTCAAATTGCCCTGCCAATAGCACTGCCTTCTGCAGTTCACCAATCGCTGCCGTTTTTTGACCAAGTGCAGCCAAGATGAGACCATGTTGTAAGCTATGCCAACTCTGGGACCAGTGATTAATACGAACTGACTTGCTGGCCATGCTGACCGCTAACCGTTCTGTTAGAGGGCTTGCCATCGCGGCCAGGCCAAGGATCTCATTACGCCTTCGAAGAGCCAGTGTCATACATCTCTGTATTTCTTCAGCTTGAAGCGGATAGTACTGGGAACCTGCAATCAACAACGTCTCACCCTGCTTTAATTGAGTGATGTTAATTTGTCCCTGAACACTATTAATAGTCTCTGGGACATCGGCAAACGGAGCATTGCTAGTCCGCTGCGCCCAAGGCACAGGTTGACGCGATCTTGCTGACGTTCTCAATGCTGGATAATCCAGTCGCAACATCCAGTGCTGATGTATCAGGAACAGATTAAGAGCTTCGTCAAAGTGCTTCAACGCCTGTTCCGTCTGGCCCATCTGAAATAAGCACTCACCGACCATGGCAAATTGACAAACCGAGTCTATCCAAAATCCGTCAGTCGTCTTAATTCTGCTCGAAGATGAAAACGAACGCATGGCACGCCTGAAATCACCGTCAGAAAACAGTGCAAAACTCAAGAAATAATCCTGTCGCGGGTAACTACCCATCACAACTGGCTGTGCCGATGCGGTTTGACACGGTGATGCCGAGAGAAGCATCCATATGGTAATCACCAAAGACAGGAAACTAGCCGATATACTTCGTCGTTCTCTAATCACGGGATCCCCTCCTGTCGATACACTGACTACGCGTTATCTTGCCTATCCATTACCCGGACCACTTTTTAAATAACGCAGACACCCGTTATCTATATCGGCTATGTGCAATGGCGAAATCCGCTATCCGTTTGCCCTTTTATATGACATCATGCAGCAAGACACACATATTTTTGACCACGAAATAAGCTGACTTCAGTTAATTCAATTACCTATCTTGACTAAGATCTCCAAAATCAATTTGTGATGGTTTTGAATCGACGAATTACAACAAGTTTTCGCGCCAACTTGGTGCTTTG
The DNA here is from genome assembly GCA_022451045.1 of Pirellulales bacterium. Lineage (GTDB taxonomy): Bacteria > Planctomycetota > Planctomycetia > Pirellulales > Pirellulaceae > UBA11883. The sequence continues at coordinate 5,845 of JAKUOW010000189.1, forward strand.
TCAAAAGATCTAGTGGGTTACGGACGACTTTGTCTCACTAAGGCGGTCCACCCTTTTTGACTGCCGATCGTAAATTGTTGGAGAAAGAATCATGTCCAAGAAAATGCATCGCCTGTTTTCAACTCTTGCCGCTACGGCTGTTGCATGTGCTGGATTATTAGGATCCGTCGGCTGTCAAAGTCAAATTGGTGGTCAAACCCTACCAAGCCCACATTACATGCAAGACGATGTGCAGTATTTCGCTCCGTCAAGTGAAATGCCGCTTCAACGCGAAGCTGCTGCAATTCAAGAGTACAACGCTCAGAAAATGTCTGGGCAATAAACGCATAAATCCAATCGCAATGCGGGACATTTAGGCGGGAGTACAACTTTCGAGTATTCCCGCCTTTTGTCATGCGCGACTCAAGGCTTCCTTAAATCACCGACCTACGATCTACCAAACAAAGTTAACCTGTTCAGGACTTCTTGTATCTTGGCAATGTCTGACGTCTCGGTCATGATGAAGTGTTGAACACCGTTGAGGTCACCTAGGAGATGATCTGTGAAAATCGGAAACACTGAAATCGTCGACACGTTTGCTGAAGCGTTTGGCATGAAGTACGTGCGGTTGATAATCACTGCCAACGATGAATACTGGCTCAACGCGGCTATAAACGAACTTACCGGTTACAGTTCTTCGGTCATTGCCTGTGATGCGGAAACAGGTCTGGAAAAGCGACTGACAGAATCCGAATCTCCCGACGGACGCTGCGGTGCTCAAATCTTAATCTTTGGCTTTTCAACTGACGGCTTGCAGAAGTCCGTACCCAACCGAGTTGGCCAGTGCGTCATGACTTGCCCATCCACGGCAGTATATGATGGCCTGCCGAACGCTGAAAAGCGAATTGGATTGGGTAAGCAGATCCGCTTCTTTGGTGATGGCTACCAAAAAAGTAAGATTATCGGTGACTCACGCTATTGGCGAATTCCTGTAATGGATGGTGAGTTCCTGGTACAGGATACCCTTGGAGTCGAACAAGGTGTTGCCGGTGGCAATATCATTCTTCAAGGTAGCAGTAAGTCGGCTGCGCTGAATGCCGCCCGTCGCGGAGCTGAATCCCTCTACGAACTTTCGGGAATCATTGCTCCTTTCCCTGGAGGAGTCGCTAGAAGTGGTAGCAAGGTGGGTTCTCGATATAAAGCACTACCCGCCTCCACATCGGACCCCTATTGCCCCACATTACGGGGACGAGTTGAAACAAAGCTACATGACTCCACTGAAGCTGCCTACGAAATCGTAATTGACGGTGTTGATGAACAGCACGTCGGTGAAGCAATGAAGGCAGTAATCCACGCGGCTGCAGGCGATGAAATCGTCCAAATCGGCGCAGGGAATTATGGCGGTGAATTGGGTAAATTTCACTTCCATCTACACGAGCTACTTGGTGACTGATCTATAAGTATTTGCAATCAAAGTCGACCTATATAATTAATCCGTACCGGCGATTGCTCATCGGCACTGTTTGAGTGATGAACATGCTCTACAGTTAAGTAAAATAAATACGGTACAAGATTAGACCCCGTCAACTTAATTCTCTACGGACAATCGGCGTCATGGCAGAGGAATTCAATCCTTATCGCATTTGGCTTGGCATCCCCCTGG
>JAKUOW010000019.1 GCA_022451045.1 Pirellulales bacterium
GATTTCAGGACTCCATCCCGCCGTAGATCCGCGATAATGTCGTCAAGTCTCACAGGCCCTGCGGGTTGCGTAAAGACATTAATTCCCCGTAGGGGAATCAGAGGGTAGCCCCAGGGGTTGTCCTGGAGTGATCGGCAGCGAACGCAACGGCAACACCTAGGGATATGAGGCTCAATATTAAATCGCCGTCCCGTAGAGGAGGCTAGATCTCTATTATCGCGGACCTACGGGGACTTAATATCACAAGAAAAAAGCCACTTGCACGTTGCTGCATCTCAGTGCAATCCAGTGCAAATGGCCTCAATGCCCCCACTAGGACTCGAACCTAGAACCCTCTGATTAAGAGTCAGATGCTCTGCCAGTTGAGCTATAGGGGCTGAAGTTTCTATCCTAGTCTCTCACTCATCATCGACAAGTCCCTTGAAGTGTAGATGGCTAAAACAGCTCTCGTCGCCTGACCGCTCCTTGAAAATACGTTGCAGTTGGGAATACTCCACACACAACACATCGTCCAAACTTACGTGGGCTCATCTTCCTCAAGTTGCTTTAGCTTGCGATAGAGATTCGACCGAAACACGCCAAGTCGCTTCGATGCCCGTGACATGTTCCCACCGCAATTTTCCACAACCTTAGTTATGTACTGATGCTGAAATAGTTTCGTCGCTTCGTTCAACGAATAATCCAAACTCATCACCGGAGTACTCTCCGATGGCGAAAGTACAAATTCCAGATCTTTGGCATCAACCCGATCCTGATCGGTCAAATACACCACCCGTTCCATCACGTTGCGTAACTCGCGCACATTGCCAGGCCAGTTGTGCGAGATCAATTTACTCTTTGCATCAGCGGAAAGTTCCGGAACCGCCCTGCCCGCCTTTCGTGAAAGCGTTTCAAGAAAGTGCTCCGCTAATAAAACGACGTCCTCACCTCGTTCGCGAAGTGGTGGCACCTCGATCGTCACGACGTTTAGCCGGAAATACAGGTCCTCCCGAAAACGTTTCTCTCGCACTAACTCTGTTAACTGCTGATTGGTCGCTGCAAGTACTCGTGAATCCGTGGAAATCGATTCGGAACCGCCCACACGTACAACCTGCTTTTCTTCTAATACACGCAGGAGCTTCGCCTGACCAGCCAGACTCATATCACCGATTTCATCCAGCAGTAATGTGCCGTTACTTGCTAACTCAAACTTCCCAGCACGGTCGTCATGTGCATCAGTAAACGCACCTCGCACATGGCCGAACAACTCACTCTCGAGCAGCGTGTCCGGCAACGCCGCACAATTCACCGCCACCATCGGTTCGTGACATCGCTCACTGCGATAGTGAATCAGTTGCGAAACCACCTCCTTACCTGTGCCGTTCTCTCCCAAGATGAGAATGTGCAAATCCGTATTAGCAATGCGATCAATCGTGTTACGTATCGCTTCAATTGCCGGACAGTCGCCGATTAACTGGACGGCATCTGCTGCCTGCTCCGTTCTCACCGCACGCGCACTTACCAGTGACTCTAGCTGCTGTGTCTCGTCTAACGCCACAGAAGCGTGCAACGCTAATTCCCTGGCTATGCTCAAGTCACTCAATATAAAGTGGCCGTCAATCTTATTAATCAATTCAAAAGCACCAATAATCTTGCCGTCGTGGTCAAACATCGGACAGCACAGTAAACTGCGCGTCACAAACCCCAGTTTCTCATCCACGCTATGATCGATCCGATCATCTGTCTCTCCGTGATTAATCACAACAGACTCACCCGTTTGAATCACGGAACCAACCACCCCACGATCATCTGGAAGGCGTAACTCCCCCGACTCAATACCTAACGCCGGCCTGGCAACGAGTTCACCACGCGCTTCATCTCGCAAAAATAAACTTGCCCGTTCGGCACCAACTAACCGAGTCGACGCTTCTGCAATCTCCTGAAATAACTGTCCGGTATCCTGATACGACAGCCAACGGGCTGCGATATCCACAACAGCTTCTAATTGCTGTATCCGCTTTTCACTGCACTGCCGCTCCCACCAAATCTGGAATGCTGCAATGGCCTCTTCACCAACGTTATCCGGAATCGACTCTGTAGCAGAAAACACGACAACAGGAATCGATTCGCCCTGCTGGGTGCCTGAATAAACAAATTGCCGACCGTTTGACTGATTCCCCTGACTGTCAATGGCCGCATGCAACAAGTCCGTGTCTATCGACTCCATCGATAGATCCCCGCCACAGTAAATCCAGTCACCAACCTCAGCAATCAGGAATGCCACCTGCTCTACATTTGCCACGCGGCTCAGTATCTGTATCGCATCCGTTGCAAAAGAATCATTCCTATTAATAGAAGCGAGTAAATCAGCCCCAATAGTGCTACTAGCCATAATGCACCTGTTTCAATCTATGATTCATCTGAAACACAACAAAACGACCTTACTGCATATCGTTTTGATAACATTAATTATAACTAATTGGTGTATAAATGATACACCCCTTCAGGATAATTGTTCATATGCCTGCAATAGGGCATGTATATTCCTGCTGGAACACCCACTGTGAACCACTAATGGTTTCTAGCTCATGACGAATAGCCTCACATCAAATAAACTGACTACTAGCAAGTCATGAAAATCGCACAAACCTAGCAAACTGTCGGAGCTACACAATCAAGACAGTCGTAATTACCATCGATGGGCTATCTACCTCTGCAATTAGTGCATATGGCAACACATGGGTAAGAACACCGACTTTTGACGACCTTGCCGCCTCTGGTCTGGTGCTTGAGTCAGCATATTGCAGCGATCCTCGCCTTAATTCCTCACTAGAACACCTCTGGTGCATTAACAACCCACAACGCGGTACTACATTAACCCCAATCACCAGCCACCTAATTACGGATGACGCCGAAGCTGCTCGCATAGCAGAACAAGCCGGATACGACGCAGTAACACCGATCACGCCTGTTATAAACAACCAAGCCGCTACTGAAGTGGAGGATACGGGATTCGCGAATCTCACTGCCGAAGTAATTGATTATCTGGAAACCGGTGAATGCGCGGATCTCCTCTGGATCCACTCCTCAGGACTCTCTGGAAACTGGGATGCACCTGAGACCCTGAGAGATCTTTACCATGACGAAGAGGATCCCGAAATAAAAATCGGAATAACAGCACCAGTTTCAGGCGTGGAGGATCAGATTGATGAAGACTACCTGGCTGCACTGCAACAAGCGTATGCCGCTCAGGTGACCATGATCGATTCGTGTCTGTCCGTTTTGATTCCTCTCTTAGAAGCCCGAGTTGATCGAATCATCATCACTTCGCCTCGTGGCTATAACCTTGGTCATCACGGCCAAATTGGCATCAACACGGGCCAGCTCACCGAAGATGTAATCCATATTCCGTTCATTTTGGTGAACAACACATTTCGCAATAACCCCGTTCGCAATCAATGGTTGTTCTCAACAACACAGCTCGGTGAGTGGATCAACAGTTGTGATGATAACGGGAATCGAGATTTGAACTATGCCATTTTTCAATCAACAGACAGCGTATCACCGCACATTCATGACGCTCCGGTGATGCATCAAGTGATTCAACTGCTATCTGCAACTGAAAGGGCGATTAGAACACCGGCCTGGCATGCGCGGTATGATCTCAACACTCATGAAGTCATCGGGATCTTTGCCAAACCGGATGATCGATGGGAAGCCAACGATATTTCGGATCGATGCGGACAGGCAGGAGAGCTGCTTGCTGATCTGGCAACCTCCAGTGATGACATCACAGAGTTGGATAACAGCCTAATTCTGTTTTAAAACCAAATAGCGTGAGCTGCTATCACCGCTGGTACTGCCCAAAAAAACACCTCTTTCAGGTACCATAGTTAGGAAGCATTAAAGCCAATTAACAAAGGTCCAGCCGCATGAAATTCATGAGCCGTTTGCTCGTCATAGTAGCCAAGCTACTCAGCGGCTACAGCGTGCGCTGGTTGGACTGTCAGCCGGACACTTGCCAGCGAATCTACTTTGCAAACCACACAAGTCATTTGGATGCACTAGTACTCTGGGCGTCATTACCGCATGATTTGCGAGCGCTTACACGGCCTGTTGCTGCCAAAGACTATTGGGAAGGTGGCCCTGTTAGGCGCCATATCGCCACATCGTTTAACGCCCTATTAATAGACCGGAAAGAGATTAAGGTACACCAAAGCCCAGTGGATCTCATGATCAGAGAAATGGGTAATACGTTTTCGCTAATAGTCTTCCCGGAAGGCGGAAGAAATTCAAGCGATGAAATGGGACGATTCAAGAGCGGACTTTATTACCTTGCTAAGAAACGGCCGGATCTCGAACTCGTACCAGTGTACCTGGACAACATGAATCGAATTCTTCCTCGAGGCGAGGTACTTCCCGTACCGTTACTCAGTTGCATCACGATTGGCGAACCGATTTGGCTGGAAAACGGCGAAGGTAAAGCGGAGTTCCTGCGACGAGCGAGACAGTCCATTATTGATATCCGTGAAGCAACCACTTAATGCAACTCATTCCTAACAATCTGATAGGGTTCTTCCAGGAACCACTCGAATCGCTTAGCGGCGTGCTAGATAATACGAGTCTATTACTGCTGATCAGTTGCGTGCTTGGGCTGTTGCTCATCGCGTCCTTCATTGGCAGGATGCTGGAACGGCAAACGGATGACCGAGTCAATATAGCCGTTGTTCGCGCTTTTAATCATCGCATCCGCGCGTGGTGGTTGATGATCGCCATCTTGGTTGTCGGTTTCGTCACCGGCAACACATGCACCGTTATACTTTTCGGTTTAATCTCTTTCTGGGCACTGCGTGAGTTCATCACGATGACGCCTACGCGCCGAAGTGATCATCGAGCACTCTTCTGGAGTTTTTTCATTATCACTCCGCTCCAGTTCGTCATGGTTGGCATGGAAAAATATGGCCTGTTTTCAACCATCATCCCTGTCTATGCATCACTCCTAATCCCTGCGCGCATTGCTGTCTCCAATGACCAAAAGCAGTTTTTAGAACGTTCTGCCAAAATACAACTGGCATTACTGATCTGCGTCTATGCACTGAGCTTCGCCCCGGCAACTCTATATTTAGACTTATCGAATTCTCACAACGAGGATGTACGACCGGAAGGACTTCTATTCTTCTTTGTCCTGATTACACAACTAAATGACATATTCCAATACGGCTGGGGCAAACTGCTGGGCGATCGCAGGGTTATCGCACCGAATATCAACGCTCGTCGTAGTTGGGAAGGATTCATCGGTGGAGCAGCCACAACAACATTAGTCGGAGCGCTGCTTCACTCTGTTACTCCATTCGAATACTGGCAAGCGGCATTGCTTTCATTAGTCGTCGCTATCATGGGTTTTTTTGGTGGCATGGTCATGTCTGCCATAAAGCGCGACCGGGGTGTGAGTGATTTCGGCACATTAGTACAAGGGCATGCTGGAGTTCTGGATCGAATTGACTCCATGTGTTTCGCTGCACCGATCTTCTACCATGTCGCCAAGGCAATACTGGAGCACTCTGACAAAGTCACTGGGTAAAGCAATTAGCTGTGAGCGTCATTGTCAGGAAATGGGTAAGGCGATTATCCTAAAGGACTAACCAACTCAGATTTCTAAGTCACTAATCACGGTATCACAAGAACAAATAGGAAACGCATCTCATGGGATTGTTCGAAGGCAAAAAAGGTCTAATCGTAGGCGTAGCGAATGACCGAAGTATCGCTTGGGCAATAGCACGCACGATCATGGAAGAAGGCGGTGAATGCGGATTCACCTATCTACCTGACCGTGAAGACGACGAAAAGCAAAAGAATCGCCGTCGCGTCGAAAAATGCACAAGAGACTATCCGGAACAAACCAAGTTTCTTGTCCCGATGAATGTTGCAGACGACGAGAACATTAAGCAAGCCATCGACAAGACCGTTGAAGAATTTGGAAAGATTGATTTTCTGCTTCACAGCGTGGCATTCGCAGATCGTGATGATCTAAGTCGCGATACCATTGAAACGAGTCGAGAAGGCTTCAAGATGGCAATGGAAATTAGCGCTTACAGCCTGATTGCCATCGCCAATGCGGCCAAAGGCATTTTCAACGAGAACGCCAGTGTCCGCTACCTGTCTCATGATCTCGGTCCGCAGGGTATCAGAGTCAACGCCGTCAGTGCCGGACCACTGAAGACACTAGCTGGTTCGGCAGCAGGTGTTGGTCCGATGCTTCAAATGTACGAACACATGGCACCGCTGGCCCGAAACATCACACATGAAGAAGTCGGTAGAACTGGTGCATTTCTACTCTCAGATTTTTCCGATGGTATCACTGGCGAAATCCTCCACATCGATGGTGGTTACAACATCATGGGACATCCAGGTCGTCTACTAGATAAACTCGAAACCGAATAACACATCGGTGATTTGGTAAGTCCAGCCATGCCCGGAATAACAGAGATAGCCATCGCGATCGTTGAGAACGATGGCTTGATTCTGGCTGGACCACGACCAATCGATAAACCACTTGGAGGACTCTGGGAATTCCCGGGGGGCAAAGTAGAAGGCACCGAATCCGTCGAAGAGGCTGCCGTTCGCGAATGCCATGAAGAAACGGGAATCGATGTGACAACTGAGTCCATCGTCTTAGTTCATGAGCACAAGTATGAACACGCGATCGTCCGTTTGCACTTTGTGAAATGTACTGTAAGCGACTCTCTTGAACCAAACTCACCATTTCAATGGCTAGAAATAGGTCGACTAGCGGAACTTGACTTCCCCGACGGAAATAAAGAAATACTCGAGTGGTTACTCCGAGGCAGCGACGAGCGGGACTAGCGACCAAAGACTAACATTACAAGAACCTAAAACGGCAGTAGTTGATCGGGGATATGCTGTCTAAACAGGTCAAGCACATTGGTAGGTGATGCCGTATCGCCTGTCTCACGGTTCTCTTGAAGTTCATCGGGCACATTTGCAACTCTTGAGAGACCCAGCGGAACATATTGCTGCAGATACCGCGGCCAATAGCTCTGCAAGTACTCCTCACATTCAAGCAAGTTACCGTGTTCCTGAAGTGAATACACCAGAGCAACATCTTTAATTAGCCCATGGAATTCCTGTTGCTGGAACCAGATATCAAACACTTCCACCTGATCTATCCACACTTCACCGGCGCTCATCAGGTCGAATCCCACGCGCAGCTCACTCAGCCCATCTTTGGGTAGATCATCGAGAATCAACACGAACCGTGACCATTTTTCACCGATGGCTGTAATATTTCTAGCTTGTTGACCTGATTCTTTACGTCCGATTGTTCGCGGCCGGTAATAGACTTGGCCATACAGTTTACCTTCCACAGCAATCCGAAATGACGGTTGTTGAGATTCATCTGGAATCCGAACCCATGCGGACACAGCTATTCGGCCTGTAGCGGGCGGTGCAAACGGTTCACTGCGGACCCATGTCACATCACGATCTGCTGGGCGCCGATGTAGCACCAGATGTTGTTGCCCATGAAACGCATTACCGGTTTTTGTTTGAATCTTGTTCTTTGCAGATGCGTTATGAACCCATCCATTTGGGAATAAATGTGTTTGCGTTGCTTCAAATCCAGAGTTTTGAAGCACTTGCATATGCCGCGGTTGAGTGAGGTTGTTTACGCGGCGATTAACCTCCCTTATCTCTTTTTGGATTTTTGCGGCGATGGCCTCGTCAACGGTAACTCGCACATCAGCCACTGTTGGAACACCCCGCTCAACCTTGACCGCAACAATGTCATACGGCTTTAGATCAAAACTCCACGTAGCACCAATTCGATTCCATTGAATCGATTGTCTGCCCTGAGGATTCGTTGCAAGCGGCATACGGTTTAAGCGGCTTTCCTGCTGAGCAAGCAGATTTATCCTCGCTGATGGTTCCACCTTAAGCTCAACCGCTCCCCCAACAGACCACGGTGAGTTATTCAGCAGATAGTAGTATGTTACATCGTCTACACGAAGCTCTCTCAGCGTGATTGGACTCTTTGCAACGGAATCCGGCAATCGTACAGTCTGAAACCGATCCTTCGGCAGTCTCTTAATCGTCTCGAACATGTCCCGTAGCGATGACTCGCTTCCAAGCGGCAACAGCCAACCACCCTGCAACAGGTGAAATGTATCTGAATTAACAAGTGATTCGATAAATGGTTTTCTCGCATCGCCATGCGTAGCAGCGAGTGTATTGATCAACCACGTATTGGCTGATCCAGCGCCAAACGGACTTACTTTATCAAAGCCCGGAAGAGATCTTGAATGAGGAGTGTGCTGGATAACAGTTGCCGACTGCATATGCGTTCCCGACCAGCGTGAGAATCTTGCATCTCGCTGAATAGCAACGTCACTCGATTGCTTAGATAGGTCGTGAATGGGAACGCACTTGTTTGGGTGCATCCAAACAAGTGTGCTACTTGCTGGAAAGGCATTTGGCTTAATTCCTTTTTCCAACATCACTTCATCAAACGGCACGTCAACTGCCAGACGCGGTTGCAACTGACGCTTTACGAGCGGGTCGTTGAACAATTCCCCCGGTGACAAATACAACTTAGCTCCTGCAACCTGTTCTTGAACGGTTTCAGCGATACGCGAATAAAACTCACTTAGCTTCTGACTTCGCCAGGTTAACCACTGCTGTCGCAATTCACCGTTAATCGCCTGCACGCTTTGTTGATGGCTCATTAGTAAATCTGTACCACCAGATTTCAAATGATTCATAAACTCGCTGACTGTTTCGGTATCCTGCCCCCAATGCGACGAAGGAAAATGGGTATAACCATTCGGCGTCATGGCGAACATAACTCCACCAAAGCTCGGATGATGTCCATAGCGGTCAACCATTTCACGTACGATATCAATCATGGCTTTTTGCACATGAACATTAAGTGGGTTGTAATAAGGACCGAGGCCTCGGTTTGTACTGAACCTTTGATTCCAGGTTCGTCCGACACCATCGCGCAACAGCACACCTTCCATTCCGTCGCTACTGCTTGTCAGAGCATCGAGTTGGGCCAGTGGCATGTTGAATTGGATCGATGGAACGAGCTTTAAGCCACGAGCGTCGAACATTTTGAATAGCAATTCAACGACATCTTTTTGAACAGGATCTTGACCGCTACTTAACAGAGCACCGCTTTCATACTTTGGAGTGGAGCTAATTTGGGCGGTGGGATAAAGCGTACTCCCTTCGCAAACAACAGCCACCGATGCACCGCTGTAGCCAGCATACTCCAGATAATCCGTCAGGCGTTTGCTACTGCTGTAAAACGTGTGCCAGTCATCTAAGACGGCACGCGAAATTTCGTCCAAGGCACCCGATACACCAAAGAGTTCCGGAAAGAGCGGTTTTTCCAGCATTGCCAAAACATCACGCGAGTTGATAGTGGACCGCTCGAACTGACGATTAAGATCACCAAGATTTCCAAGCACCTGCTTTACAATAACTTCCTTGAAAACCGCGGATTTGGACGGATGGTGATTCGTAAGGAGCATCACCGGAGATTGTGTTCGTGGCCAAAATACAATGCTTTGAACCTGCTGGCCATCTGCATTGATCCATCGGGTTGAATCCTGAAAGAATCCGAAGTCACGATGTACAGGATGTAGGCTCCCGGATGCATCCGGCTCCAGAATAGAAATACCAACAGATTGCTGTATCCCCGCTGGAAGAACGACCTCCAATACATGTGGCTGATATAAGTCTTCGCAATGCAGGGGATATGATTGCCATCCACTTACACCGATAGAGGTAAATAGCTTGTTGTCAGATTCGGCCTTTTCCAATGCGACCCATTTTCCATTCGCTTGAGCAAGGGTTGACGTTTTACCATTACTTTGTGGTTGGATTTTGACACCTGCCAGGACATTCAGACGGTCTAGATGATGAAGGGCATTGAACTTATCCCACCAACTAACATCCGTTGGATCAAACCGCATCACTTCAACTAACTCTGGTCGCGACTCGCTACGAGTGTGTTGAGTAGGTGCTACAACGAATTGAATGCGTCGTTGAGCGATCGGGGTTAGCCTGACAAGCGAGTCCACGAATCTACTGCTTCGCACACTCACGTCAATATTGTAGATTCCCGGTTTATGAGGAATCGGCACCGTCACGTTCGAAATAGTATTTCCGATTTGATTTGCAATCGTATTAAAAGCAATACTCTGTGTATTGATTACATCACTGCTGTGATACGGCATCACGTTAACATCCAACTGGTACTGCTGGCTTGGCCGCAGGCCAATTGCATACGGTTGGACATTCATAACGAGAGACTCACCTGGTGAGAACACCAGGTTATTGCGTTGTAGCTGCACACGGATTTGATCGCCGGGCGACCGTCGCACTTTGATTCGATTACCTTCCTCATCAATCACGCGTTGAAACGGAGTGGTGAGAATTTCGGTAACAGCCAGCTTATAGCTCACGGGATTCGTTTTTCTGGCTTCATCAACGAGTTCAACCATTACTTTTGTATTTACCGATCCGGCAATAAACACGTCGAATCCGTCGTAGCTACGCTCACCTACGTTTTTGATAAGAATCGATGTACGTGATTCTTCGATCACAGCGGAAGAGTTAGCTTCCATGGACAACGAAGTCAGTCTGGCAAAACGACCCGATTCCAGTGACAACCGGCCAGTCCAGGACTTCGGTGCCTTGCCGCCCCACATAACACGCAGTCGCACATACAGGGTGTCTTTGTTAGCAACATTACCTTCTCCATCAAAGACTGGAGTCTTGTCGATATAGGTTGCGGGAGATGCCATAGGCGGGCCGGCTCGACCACTATTCGCACTCGACTGCATTGGCGAGACCATCGGACCAACGGTGACATCAGAATCCATTGGACTCTGGGACATGGGACGATTCACCGGCTGTTGTGCAAAAGCAGCGTGCTGCCAGGCCAACGACGAAAGGCACAACCAAACGCACATCGAAATGCATTGGCGCATGAGCGGGCGCGGATCCGCGCACGATCGAGATTGGTACTCATCGAGAGTAATCAAAGGGACATCCTTGTCCAAATCAATGACATCATGTCACAACCAGAGCAGGAATTATATCTCGTCTGGACATTTTGATACGAGAGCGATTTTCGATGTATTTCAACAATTCAAGAAACCGCTCTAGGTCAAATCACTGCAAATAGATTACCTTCTAGCATTAGCCGTGAGCGGTATTTGCCGTAACATGTGCAACTGCAAGCAAGGATGCGATGCAGTCCTATCCTCAGGGGGGGAATGAGCATGGAAGCTCGCTTTTTTTCATTTGTGTTAGCGCTCGTCGTGTGTACTTGCACCGGCGCCAGCTATCGCACAGCCAACTTCATTGTCACCGCCTCTACACCGACAATGGCAAAACAAGTAGCTCACGCTGCAGAATTCTATCGCAAGAAACAGGCCATCGAATGGCTAGGTTACGAAATTCCGAAGTGGCAAACACCGTGCCCTATTCGTGTCAAATCTGGTCGCGCGATTGGAGCTGCAGGTTCAACAAGTTTTTCGTTTGAACATGGTCTGCCATCTGACTGGGAAATGCATGTACAAGGTACACCGGCGAGAATTCTAGATAGCGTTATTCCTCACGAAGTCACTCACACAGTGTTTGCATCTCACTTTCGTCAACCATTACCCCGATGGGCTGACGAAGGAGCGTGCACGACGACCGAACATCTGACTGAACGTCAAAAACAGCATGTTCTACTTCACAAGTATTTATCCAGCGGTCGTGGCATCCCGTTTAATCGAATGTTTCGCCTCAGCCAATATCCAACAGACATCCTGCCCTTATATGCACAAGGATATTCCGTAGCACGCTTCCTGATTGCTCAAGGAGGTAAGCAAATGTTCATCCGCTTCCTGGAGACCGGGATCAAATCCAAGAACTGGGATAATGCGGTAACAAAACACTACGGCTTCAGCGATTTATCGGATCTGCAGCTAACATGGAATGACTGGGTGCGACGTGGAAGTCCCAAGATACAGCTCTCATCCGCCAAAACACAATTGGTGTCCAACAAATTAACAAGCAAGTTAACAAGCAAGCCAGCACGCGCACTCGTCCCAATCGGTTTTAACAGGGAAAACAACTAGCCCGGTGGCCAGGACAATCCCCGACCACCAAGCAGATGAAAATGTAGGTGATCGACAGTTTGCCCACCTTCTTCACCGCAGTTCACGATTACTCGATATCCATTTTCAAGCCCTTCACCTGCTGCTATCTGCTTTATCACCAGATAGATATGACCCACCAGTTGTTCGTCTTCATCGCTGAGATGATCTATGGAAGGGATTTCTTTTCGTGGGATTATCAGAATATGTACCGGTGCTTGTGGTGAGATATCCCGAAACGCCAGGCACTGCTCATCTTCATATACGATATCTGCCGGAATTTCGCCGTCGATAATTCGTTTGAAAATCGTCTTTTCATTCATTGGAGTCGTCTTGCGGTTCAGAATTGGATAGTGCTAGCGTGTGCAAATCAATGGCATCGGTGGGATTGAGATCAATGATTCTGCCATGTACTGGTGATAACCATGTCGCTGATTCGTTGATCAGGCCACCATCGATCACATCACCGACTGATTCTCCAGTAGCATCATGAACCTGGCCGTCTAGAATTCGCTGGTTTAATAATGTGATAAGTTCGCCATCGGCAACGGATAACGTTTCACCGGAATTGGGGCAGCGAAGGATCGACAGAATATGTTTATCAACAAGTGGCATGAATTAGATCTTACGCCGAGGATCTCCTTAAGAAAAGTATTTGATGGCGCGCAAAAAAAAGGGGCTCCCGTGTCGGGAGCCCCAGAGATTCTGGAGATGTTCTGGTAAACGAGAGAGTCGAGAGTCTACTGAGCAATCTCCATGTCATTACTGCTAGATTGACGACGACGCTTGGGAGCGGACATTGCCCACTCTTTGGTCATTTGTTGAAACACATCGGGCGACTCATAACGAACTGCCTCAGCGCCATCTAACAGAGGACCAACCAAACCCCGCAGTATGGGAAGTCCACGCATGCTCAAATCTGTGTTGTAATCGTCAACACCGATCTGGCTATAGTCGCTTATCAGTTTCTTTTCGCTTGAGTAATCTTGCATTCGCAAGCTACCGTCGCGTCCTCGGGTCACAATTCGATATTTACGTTTCATGATGTCAATCCAAAAACCTTGTTCGACGAGGCTCAGCCTCGTACAAGATGCAGAACGATCGATGCAAAAAGATGTCAGACCATTGGCCTGTTCCTTGTTGCGGCAGGTTTACTATCGACGCTGCACTTCACAAAAAAACAGAATTTAGTTATTTGGCTTTACGTTGCGACCATTTGCCAGAATCCGAACAGCAATTGCCAACGGCGCGAACGGCACAGCCGGACCTAATTGGGTAGCAAAGTAATATCTGGTCCGATTATGACGTTCCGGTTATGACGACCGCACCGGACTTCGTATGCAGTCCGGTAAGAGAGGTTAGCACGGTCTGTCGTCTTGTTAAAAAGCACAGCTGAGATTATTAATAGAAGCACCGGAGGGTAGGCGAATTGGCTAGCAACCTGATTCGAAATCAGGCGCCCGTCTAACGGGTTGCGGGTTCGAGTCCCGTGCCCTCCGCTTCTTTGGGTCAATTACGTGTCAGCTCGATCGTTTGCACTGACCCTCGACCATATGCTTAATTGGCACCATGCGCTGAGTGGCTCACCAGATCGCATATTCGTTACAACCGTTCGCCGTTTTTTACGCATTGCTGAGGTTGTATATCACAACAGCCTGAGTTCCATGCATCCGTGTTTATACTGAAAAAATGGCTGGAATCCGCGATATTCTCGACTTGCCGATCATGTACAGGATCTGGCAATTTCCATTTGCCTACCAAAAAATGAAACCGGTTCGCAAGGATCAATCCTTAGCTGAAGCGGTCAAAGTATTGGATGTGGGCTGCGGTCCCGGTACGAATGCTAAGTACTTCACTCACGTGGACTGTCTCGGAATGGATATCAATGAACGGTACATCAGCAACGCCAGACAGCGGTATCCCGGCGAGTTCCGTCAATGCGATATTTGTACATATCAACCGGAAGACGGGCAGGCATTCGATTACATTTTTTTAAATAGTTTTCTTCATCACATTGATGATGAAAACACCTCCAAAATACTTAATTGTCTTCATGGATTGCTAACACCCAACGGCAGCATTCATATTCTCGATTTGGTTCTTCCTGAAAATCGATGCATCGCGAAGTGGCTAGCAAAGAAGGACCGTGGCGACTTCGCAAGACCCATTAAGCGCTGGCGAGAAATATTCTCAGACGTGTTTTCCACAATCCGCTGTGAGCCATTTGCGGTAAGAGGACTTGGAATCAAGCTGTGGAGTATGGTGTACTTCAAGGGAGCACAACGTGCTACGGGAGTTGCTCTATGAGTAGCATTGAAAAGATCTCCATCGCCATTCCGGTTTTTAATGAAGAAACTGTTTTACCGGAGCTCATCAAGCGAATCACCGAAGTGATCGATACATTGCCAAACGGTCCACATGAGGTTGTTTTAGTAGATGATGGGTCCACTGACCAAACACTCGCGATACTTACTGAGGCTGCCAAACATAACGACCGAATAAAGGTGATAAAACTATCACGGAATTTCGGGCAACAACCAGCGTATGCGGCCGCCCTGGATTACGTTACCGGTGACGCTGTGGTTCTGATGGACGGTGATCTTCAGGATCCACCCGAACAGATTCCGAGCCTGCTCGAAAAACTCAACGAAGGGTTTGATGTTGTTTACGCCATTCGCGTCAAACGCAAAGAGAATTTCCTGAAACGTACGTGCTATCGGCTGTATTATCGTTTGTTGAAATGGCTCAGCCGTACTCCGTTACCAACAGATAGTGGAGATTTTTCAGTACTTCGCAAACCGGTCATTGATGTATTGAGGCAATCTTCGGATCGCCATCGGTATTTGCGTGGTATTCGAAGCTGGGTTGGTTTCAAACAAGTTGGCCTTGAGATTGAACGCGATGCTCGTGCAGCCGGGACACCCAAATACAATCTTCGTGGGCTAATGAAACTGGCGATGGATGGAGTTTTCTCCTTTTCATTGCTTCCACTACGCTTCGCTGCATACCTAGGCGGGCTGACAATCTTATTCGCTATCGCGTTTTCAATTTACGCGGTATTTGTGAAATACTATGGAGACGCCGGAGACGCTCCCACAGGATTTACAGCAGTCTATATCCTGCTTTCGTTCTTCGCCGGAGTGCAATTGCTATTTCTCGGGATCCTTGGCGAGTACATCGGCCGGATCTTTGAAGAAGTTAAGGGTCGCCCTCCGTATATTGTGCAACAAGTAATAACGAGCTCTGATTCGTGGACTCAGAATACGCAATCAACTACAGACAGCTCTACAACCGGCACTGGTGGTGGCGAAGCCGCGAACGCTTCATCTTAAACACCCTCAGACGTTGGCATGAGCAAAGTGATCTAAGCACCCAATCCAGAGAAATCCTGGATGTTGGGTGTGGTGACGCTCTGTTCTTTCCCAAACTCAAGCAATTCGGAAATGTGTCTGGCGTCGAACCCGATACAAACTTAATTGATCCAGGCAATCCAGACTTCCCCGCTATCTATGCCGGGAATATCGACGAGACTTTTGAACCTGGTAAGAAATTCGATTGGGTGATACTGCTTGACGTACTTGAGCACATTGAACAACCAGCAAAGGTACTAGGTTATATCTGCAAGCATCTGAATCCAGGTGCACGACTGCTGATAACCGTACCCGCGTTTAATCTCCTCTGGACGAGGCATGACGAATACAACCATCACTTTACGCGGTACAACAAAAGGACGTTCGCACGCATGGCGAATGGATCAGATATTAGCATCGAAAAGATGAAATACTTTTTTCACTGGACGTTTCCAGCCAAGATGCTTGTTCGCGCCAAGGAAGCCGTTTTCCGCGGCGACCCGAGGCCCGCTGAAGTACCACACTCCATCATAAATACATGCTGTTTTGCACTCTCCAGGATCGAGCAGGCTCTTATTACACCACTACCAATTCCGTTTGGCAGTTCCTTGCTGATCTCTGCCACAGTGAATCACGCGACGGAAACCTAAGTGAACTCAAGTAAATACAAATCGCTCAAACTCGCACTGCCGCTGATTTGCGTTATGGTCATTGGCGGAAGTTATCTGTATGGAGAGCTAGCGTATGAGTGGATTCCGCACGATGAAGGACTGCTCGGCCAGTCAGCCCATAGAGTATTAAACGGTGAATTACCCCACCATGATTTTCAGGATGCATACACCGGTGGGCTGTCTTATTTGCACGCCGTATCAATGTCAGCATTTGGTGTTTCGCTATACTCCATCCGTCTTGTCTTGTTTATCACAGCCCTACTAACAATTCCGGCATGGTATTTAATAGCTGCGTGTTTTCTTACTCCGATTGCAGCAGCGGCGACCTCGCTTGTTTGTCTGGTCTGGAGTTTTCCAAACTACCTTGCTGCACTACCGACGTGGTACACACTTGCACTCGCAAGTTGGACGCTATTTGCACTACTAAAATACGGTGATAGCCTGTCATGGAAATGGCTCGCAATTGCGGGGCTGCTGTGCGGAATTAGTATCTGCATAAAGATTGTCGGACTATATCCGCTTGCCGCCACCATGCTATGCATTATCTATCGGCAACTGAATTACCAGAGTGGGCAGGAGAGCACGGCAGTCGAAGCGAGTAAATCGACAAAGCTGCTTGTGGCTGCCATTGGCCTGACACTGGTTGGGCTTGTCGCCTTATTGATCAAGCATCACCTGGGCATCAATGAGTGCCTGATATTTTTCCTACCGGTAGCCATTACCAGTATTCTACTCATCCATGAAGAAGGCACAGCAGCTGTCGACCTGCGTGTTTTTACGGCTCGATGCGTAAAACCGTTATTAATCACTTTGGGTTGTACAGCTGTTCCAATCCTTATGTTTCTTACACCGTATTTAACGCATAGTGCTGTTGAAGACTTAATCCACGGAGTTTTGATATTACCTCTACAAAGACTCGGGCACGCGGAAATGGCGTTACCGCCAGTCATTTACATACTTCCTTGTGTTCTTTCACTATTCTGTTTCTACAAGAGCAATAGAAATTCTAAGCTCGATGACCGACTGCTCGCCGCAGGATTGGTAATTGTCGGTTCCTTGTTGTTTCTCATTGCATACTTCATTTTTCCCGGCACTGACTTTGCAAACAACGTATATATTTGGACATTTCATTCAATTCGTATGATCGTACCAGCCTTGTGCGGTCTTCTTGCATTTCAGGTAATCAAACACGGTAAGACGAGCAACCAGCGTTACATTTTGTTCGTTGGATGTTCAATGACAAGTTTGATTTCACTCGTCCAGTACCCGTATTCATTTGGAATCTATTTTTGCTACACTGCCCCGATTGTTCTCCTCACCGCAAACGTTCTATTACATACAGACCCCGGCGTTACGTCTCGTCCGAGGCCTAACAAGACGTGGTGGGCCACACAAACACTGCTACTGATGTTTGGCGTGATATGGCTCAATACGAGTCACATTCGTGGCTTCGGCGTGCAACATATACCAACGCCGCTCGCCAGATATACGCAAAGCCACGAGATCCCAAGGCTCGGGCTCGCTGTCCACCCAACAGATATCGCCGAATACAAATTCGTTAAGACACTTATCAGCTCATTAACCACTGACAACGACTCAATTCTGGCATTCCCTGATTGTCCGGAAGTGTATTTCCTATCAGAGAAAAACAATCCCACGGCGGTGATGTATGACTTCTTTGCCACCGCTGGGATGACAGTTGACGAAACAGAAGACTACTACATTGGATTATTAGACAAGCATCAGCCTGCTGTCGTAGTCGTTAACAGAATTCCGGAGTTTTCCAGTAGGGTACCAGAACTAATTCCACGAATACTCTCTTCGCGTTACAGCAAGTCAGCAAGCTCTCCCGGGCTCCAACCTAAATTCACCGTTTATTTCCATGACTCTGGATTCTGATCGTCGGATGAGTCGAGCAAAGGTCTTTCGGAACCGGTGGTGATGGTTTCCGATTGAGCCACCGGCCAATACGTGCCTGAACCGACAATTGGCGATTTAAGTCGAAAAGCAATGCATCCACACTCTGGTAGCGGTCTTCTGGCAAGTACGCCAGGCATCTGGAGACTATTGATGAGATGCCATTAGAAGTATGCCTTCGCAAAAGACCGACCACCCTTTCGCTGGAAAGTTGTTGCTGCACGAGGACTCGCGCTTGTTCGAAGGAATCAGCCATAACATCGGTGCGTTCAAATGGACGATGTCCCATGATCATTTCAAATAGCATCACCCCAAATGAGTAAACATCACTCTTTGCCGACAGCGATTGCGTTTTGCCATGCTTTAGCACCAGTGACTTGAGTTGTTCCGGTGCCATGTAGTGGAGAGTACCACCAACATGAGAGTGTTTCGTGAGTCTGTCGGACGCCAGGTTAAAGTCCATTAATATCGGGCGGTCGTCTTGGTCAATCAGAATGTTATGCGGCTTAAGATCCAGATGTAGCACATGGCGGGAGTGAGCATGCTGGAGCGCATGTGCAATCTCAGTAGCAAATCTCAAAACCGTCGACATCGGAAGCGGTCCAACTCTACGAATGGTACTTCCAAGTGTATCGGTTCCAAGAAAGGGCATGCAGATAGCAGATCGCCCATCTGGAATATCAAAGACACTGTGCACCGGCATAATACCAACATGATCTAATTGCCCGAGAATACGTGCTTCACGATCACCGAGTGACGTCACTTTGATCGCGACGCGTCGCATGCCAAGTCGGAGTTCCAACGCTTCATATACAACTGCAAAGCTTCCACGGCCAATTTGCCGTACGATTTCAAACCCGGGAATCAGTGCACTTTCCACTACATAATCCGGCTGCAGATCTTCGGAAATCATACAGTGGACATCAATTCGTCGATAAAGCGATTCCTGAAATACCGAGGAAAAGAGACCGCAAAACTGGCTCGTGTCTACGGACTCACCCGCCTCAGTTCGTAGGCAGTACTCCTCATATGCTAAGTCGATCACAGCCGACTTATCGTCGCGTAGCCAATCAAACTTGGTAATACATTGTTTAGCATCCGGTCTGATACCGGATCTCCAACTGCTTATCAGATTTGCAACGAGACCTTGCCTCTGGCTTGGAGTGCTCTCGGCACTCATGTCTACTTCCATGACGTCAAATGCCTGTCGATCAGATCTGCCCCTGCTTGATCTTGCTGGTATTCTGACACAGTTTGAAATTCTGACGAGGGATTTGTGAAGTCGAATTCACAAAGGTGACATCACCTGACAGGCCATGTATTGAAGGTAGATTCTCAGAATGATGTTTGAGAATTAAGGATTCGATACGACTGCTTGGCTAGTCTGAAATCCTATTCGCGTGGCCACTGCTCTCACCTGCCCTGCTGCCTTAAACGATCCGTTGTAGAGCCGAGCCGGCATATTCGGCTGAGTTATTTGAATCGATGCACCCGGCGTTGCACATTTGACAGTTACTGTGTCACCCTCACGGATTATTTCAGGCTTAGCCGTTCGCTGCATTTGATTCCCAGGTCGCATGTTCTCCATCATGATGGGTTCAGGTACAAGTCCAAGGTCGCCAATTTTGTCCTGCCATGCAATCGTTTCATTTCGCATTTTGGCTAGTACATCTTTGTATTTAGCCTTAGCAGCAAGGTTAACCGTCTCATGAGGGTCATTCACTATGTCGTACAACTCTTCAACCGGTTTGGATTTACGCATAAAAGTTACTTCAGCACCTTTGAGCGTACCTTCAATATCCATTCGTCTTAGTTCACGGAGCGTCGGCATTTTGTCCATATAACTGATGTGCTGTGCATAGGGCTTATGTGGTTCATAATTCCTGATGTACTTAAACCGATGATCTCTACATCCTCGCATTAGCTCATATGCTTCATCCATACGATCACGGTGAAAGTAGATATACTCCGGTGCAGGGTCTTTCTGTTCACCAACAATGACCCGGCCATGCATGTAATCAGGTCTTTCGATGCCTGCCAGTGCAAGCGTCGTCGCTGTTAAATCTTCGGTATTCACCAATTCATCATTCACCGTTGACGGTTTAATCTGTCCCGGCCATCGAACGATAAATGGGATATGCGTACCGGAATCGTAAATCCATCGCTTTCCCCTAGGCAATCCGCGCCCGTGATCACTCCAAAAGATCACGATTGTGTTTTCGCTCAGGCCATCTTCATCAAGTCGCTTGAGCACTTGACCAACTTGTTTATCCATCGCTGAGATGTTGTCCTGATAAAATGCCCAGTCCATACGTGTCGCCGGAGTATTAGGATAAATCGGAGGTAAGAACTTCCCGGCTCGATCCGGGTCATGATGCTGCGATAGATCGAGTTGTGCGAGCACCTGTTTGTGCACTTCATGGCTGTGCCGAATCTGGCTCTCATGTGAAATCGTGAGATTAATAATGCTGAAGAAAGGCTGGCCTGGCGCGCGGTCTCTCCAATCCTGATGATTGCCACCCTGTCGATCCCAGGCCGTAACGGGTGAATCGAATTGATAATCCGTCTTAGATTTATTTGTACAAAAGTATCCGGCTTCCCTCAGGTATTCACTAAAACAACGTACCCCATCAGGCGTCACGATCCGTGACCTCATGTGTTGTGATCCGATCGAAATTGGATACATACCGGTGATGATACCTGATCGCACCACTGCACATACGCCTGCAGGCGTAAAGGCCTGTGAGAATCTCATACCTTGTTCTGCAAGCCTGTCTAAGTTCGGGGTTGATGCGTATTCATCGCCATAGCAGCCCAGATTTGGGCTAATGTCCTCGCAACTGATCCAGAGGATATTTGGGCGGTTGTTATCGCCAGCGAGTTCCGGTCGTGGTACAGATTTAGCGTTTAACCAGGTACGGTACCTACCGCCCATCTTCGGGCGTTCGGCCGGCTCTGGCTTATACGGATTAGACTCAACCGTTCTTAGGGCATTAATGACCGCACCCTTTACGTGATAGTCGTTGTTTTGTTGCGCAGCTTTTAAAGCAGCCAATGCATGCTGACTGGCATCTGGACCAATGCGCTGGTACATCTCTGCCGCACTACACGCCGCACCCCGCTCTTTCGAAGCTAATGCGGAATTTAAAACAGCTGCATATTTCTCTTTCACACCGTCAATTCGACACAATGCATATGCGGCAGCTACCTGAACTGATGCATGTTCGTGGTCAAGCAACTTTGTGAGTTTTCCTGCCACAGTGTCAGACTTCACTCTCGAATCTCCAATATGGCTAGCGGCGTGATAAACGACGCTGACATCATCATGATCCAGCATTTGGTTAAACACATCGCCGGCTGATTCACCAAAGATTCCCAACGTCTTGGCAGCTCTCAAACGCGTTGTTTGGTTCTCTGATTGCAAATCTGCAGACCACTGTTTTAGTGACTTACCGGCAACTGTCTCAGCAGCATCTACAACACTGACAAGGGAAAGCAAAACGAACAAACAAGCAACAAAACCAAAAGCACGCATTAACAAAACACTTTCAATAGAAATCCGCGAACACAAATGAGCACAAAGTACGAATGCGACACACCGGCGTAGCTATGAACCGTAAAACACTTCCAAAAGCTTACACTTCAATATCGGCTTTTACCTGAACCTGTAAAGCACCAAGCATTCGTGTAATCTGTTCTTCTTTTTTCCCGACGAACAGTACATTGTCCAGAATGAACACGCGAGCCTCGTTACTCGGATGAATAATCAGGCGACCGCTGCGAAGTAACATGAATTCGAACACGTCATTTATCTCTTTGTCGATTCTCACATGCGGAGCTGAGAAACGCTTTACATTTCTCGGAAATCCCTGCACATGCAGAATCTCATTTGGATGAACTTCCCAATAGTCCAGAAAACGACTGCATCGAATAGCAATCCAAATCAATAAAAGGATGCTCGAGAACACCCAATAAAACGTGGCATTGGCAATCGGCTCCAAGTCCTCGAGCCACCCGGTAAGGAATGGCAGGATATCTGGATTGGCACTTGCGAGTATGGCTAAACCAATGACCGCCAGCACGATTACGAGAATCAGAATGAGTGAATTAGCTCTGGGGAAATCAAATGCCATCACGATCATGTTGATAAGGAACATACCCAAGAACAAGATCGATACAGTAATAGCTCCATCGCGAGGGACGAGAGATTGAGCCTCTTCAGAAACTGCGTATGCATCACCCGAAACCGTCATCCAAATCGCCGCAATTACGGAGACGATAAACGTTGGGTATAGAAAAATGACTTTCGGGTAGGTTACTAACCTTACACGATCTAGAATTCGCTCGCGTTCAAGATCACTTAAGGGTTCTTTAACCTCTGAGTTCTCGGGAGCAGCGACTTCAGCTTCCTCGGTAATTTCAGCCGAGGTATCGTGTTCTGAATTCATGATTAAAACCTAGTTCAATCTAGTGCAATCCCAACTCAATCCTAAACTGCAACTACATCCGCATTCTGGAAACCGGACCGCCTAAACAGCCTGTATCCTTATATCCTGATTTTACGGTCTCGTGCTGTGATTTCCCATTGGTCCACCACTTCGCCGTTCTCTATCACATAAACGGATTTATGCAGAGCAGACGTTGGGCAGACATGTGCAGGAATCGCGAGGATCTCATCGCCGGGAGTAAATCCTGCATGCCCGTCAGTCTTGACCACCAAGTGTTCTTCATTTTGAAGCACCGCATCGGCATCACTGATTTCAGGTATCACAACACGACTACCTGCCGGAGGATCAGAGGCGCACGCTTTGTATCCGAGATCGAATGTTACCCTGCCGTTACTTGGACAACTGATTACTCGCGAAAGTATCCGCATCGCTGGAATGTACTTCAAGTCCGGGAACATTCGTCCATAGTTTGAATCAAAGAAGATATTTGTGCCTGGACTGACCTCAACAACCGGATCACCCAGTGACGCATAAATTGGAAACGAACCTGTCCCACCGGCGACTACACGCGGTACTGTCAGCCCAAGTGCTTCAACGTCACTCTTCAAAGCATTGGCCTGTTGCCAACATTCATGAACGGCGTCTGTTCTCTCCTGCAAATCTGTTTGGTGATTTTGTCCATCGTACAGGTGTATACCACCGGGAATAATTCCCGGCAGGTCACCCATCAATTGATACAACTCAACAGCACCGCCGCCGTATTCGATTCCCGTACGATGCTGCCCAGTATCCAGGTCAATCAGGACTTCTATATCCTCACCAGCTGCCACTGCCGCTTCTGAAAGTTGTTGCAGGGGCACAGCATGGTCTGCCGTTACGATAAACGTCACATCAGGATAAGCACGTCTGAATTGGATCGCTCGGTCAACATTGGGGCCAACCAGGTTGTATGCAAGGCAGATGTCCTTTACGCCACATTCAGCCAACATTTCAGCTTCGGCAAAAGTAGCACATTTGTGTTTGGTGATTCCACGACCGAGAAGAATCTTGATCACTTCCGGCATCTTGTGAGTTTTACAATGTGGTCGTAATCGATTTACGTCACCCGCCTGACGCGTCATTTCATCTAAGTTAGACTCCATGATCTCTCGAAAGAGTACGAGTCCAGGAGAAATGATCCCGGATGTGTCTGAAATGCTGAGTGAAAATTCTTCTGTCATGGTTACAATCCAAATCTAATCGGTTTCTACGTACACCCGTATGATATCAACTTTGAAGCAGCAAGCTGAGCTATTGCACGAGCACATCTGCAAGTTCAGCAGCCACGATCGCCGAACCTCGAGCATTTAAGTGCGTGTCGTAAATGAGATTAAAGGGAATCTCCCCGTCTCTGGCAGAATCTATTAACGCTGAAGTGGTATCGATAAAGGTCACATTATTTTTCTGACACTCACGGTTAACCCATTGCGGCAAATCTGATGGCATCCACGCCTTCAGCAAAGGATTAACATCAACGTCAAATCGTAGTCCAAGTGGGTGAAGTACTCGATGTTTACACGGCAAGTACACAAGCCACGGTTCAAGGCCCTGACTCTGACACATCTTGGCCCAGTCGCTGATAGCCGTTTGCATCATGACACCAGCTTCGCCAAGCTGAATTTCATTGAGCGGCATGTAGTTAATACCAACTCTCGCAGTATCACCATTGGGTAATTGCACTGCAGCGTTGTCACGAGTGATCGCTATTTTTTCGACTGGTGAGTCTGTAATTCGATCAAGAATAAACCCAACGAGAGATGTTTGTATCAGGTTATCTCCAAAGAAGTCATTTAGCGACAATTCTCCCAGATCAATGTTGACTTTACGATACACTTCGCTAACGGTCTCTTCGATATCGTTGCCCTCGAAAAATGCCAGAACCGCAATTCTGGTTGTATCAGACTTACCAAAAGACGAGAGGTACTGGATCTGCGTTCTTGTACCTGTATAGGATGCTCCTAAGTTCTTTACTCGTTTCCCAACGGTACTAGCTAGAATCGACGTGAATAGCTGATCGTCAGATAAGTTCCCCAATTCAGTGAATGAATCCCCTACAACGACGATTTCCCAGTCATCAAGCGCACTAGGATTCCTAAAACCATCTGAGTCATAGTTAAGGGCCACCGTTGCTTCAACTTGATAATCGCTCGAGTCGATTCCTAATACATCCATCTGAGATCGAATTACCTGACCATTCCAGGACGTATTGGCCGGACGCTTAAAGAAATACTTAGCAAAGGGCTCAGTAGGGATGCGGTAAAACGGAGGGATCGCCTCCAAACGTGCCGACGTCTGATTAAAGTCATATCCAATAATACGAAAACAGACTTCCGCGATGCCAACGCAACATAAAAACGCCACGAAGCCGAATAGCAACCGTTTATGTACTGGCAGCTTTAGAGAGCTGTCGGCTATGTGTGATTTATCGTTAGTCATGTTCTCACGCGGCAATACAAAAACGCGAAGGTTCTATAATCGCCATCCTATAGCACCATGACAACACCAATCCTCGTATAGTCACGTTCCTAAATGTGGATTAGGATGCACGCATTCTTGAAGTCATCATATTTCATTCTCTCCTTGCAATATTGATTTACACCACGACAGTCAATTGAACGTATCATCTGAGCAGAAATCGAACCTGAATGCGAAGGAACTCGAGTCGCCCAGAATGTCATTGGCAGCCATTATGCTGACACTACTCACCTGTGTACTGTGGGCAGGAAATGCAGTCGCAGCCAAGTTCAGCGTCGATACTATTCCACCCATCACGGTGTCCGGTATTCGATTTTCTATGGCCGTCGTTGTAATGTTGATCTGGTGTCGCTTTGAAAGGTGCACATTACGGATTTCGAAAGACCACATTCCGTTGATACTCATCGGCGGTTTTTTGCTGTTCAGCCAAATAGCGCTATTCACAATCGGCGTGGCTGAATCAAACTCTTCTCACACTACCCTTTTAATCAATACATTCATTTTCTGGGTAGTGTTGTCAGATCACTACGTTTCTCGACTCCATAGACTTAATGCATCACGAATGATCGGAATCGGTTTAGCTGCGGGTGGAGCGATTCTAGTTATCCTTACAAAGCCGGAACCGGCTGGAGAAACACCGTCATTAGACGAAGCTACCTTGCTCGGCGACATATTGTTAATGGCCAGCGGATTCGTGCTGGCTGTGAAAATCCTGTTTACCAAATACGCTTTAAACAAGATGGACACGGGGCCGTTCATGGCATGGCATGAATTGATTGGTGTTGTGTTCTTTTTTGTCGTGGCAGCATTTACTGAGGATGTACAGTCTGAGCAATTCACAACACCGGCAGTGTTGGGGCTCGTTTACCAGGGGGTACTCGTGGCAGGAGTTTGCTTTGCGATACAAGCGGTATTACTTAAGACATATGCCGCCAGCCAAATATCCATGTTCTCATTTCTCACACCCGTTTTCGGGATCGCCTTTACTGCAATGTTCCGAAATGACGAAATGAGTTCATGGCTGTTCGTAGCATTGGCCATGATTGCGAGTGGTCTCTTCTTCACCAACCGCGATTAGCAAACTCTCTATGAATAGACAAGAGGTTATTCTTCCTCGTCAGAGCCGCGAATATCATCGGAATCTTCAAGTTCGCCGAGTAGTTGTTGATAAGAGGTCAGGCATTTTTCCACGGCACTTTTCAGTTCGGAAACACCTTCCTGATTTGCCTGACTTACATCCATCAGAGGCTTTAACCAACCTCGCATAATATCAAACTGGTTTTCCATTACATCGAGTATGGATCGCGGAACCTTGTGCATTACAGCAACACGCTGTACAGCCTGATTTGTGTCGACTGGTATACTGCCGGTTGTGTAGGCTCGTAATTCCTCTGCTAACAACCGAAGGGCCTCTGCTGTTTCTCCACCACTTTCGGGTGCCACTTCGGATTGATCTGACATTTTGGAGATACCACCGGAAATCGTATCTTTGATATCCTGCAAACCGCTGCTAAAGTCCTGTAATTGAAGCAGGAGGGCAGCCGTTTGGTCATCGGAACCGATTCCTTTTAGCTTGACCGCCTGGACAAATGCTTTCTTGATATCATCCCAGCGTTGTTGCTCTGTTTCGGAAAGGAGATTCATCATTTCCTTGATTTTGAGCATGTTAGATTCTGTGTCAGACGTAAGTGTCTGAGAGTCATTTTCATAATTACTGAGGATTAGCGTTTCGAGTTCCTTGTCATTCATAATCGGCACGACTTTTTCAGCGATGCGATTCATATTTCGATAGGAACCCTGAAGCTTAAATGGCGGCTCTGTACGGTACTCATCCGCTTGCGAAGCACTACGGATATACTCGCGATTAACTGTGAGGATGAGATCTCGCACTGTCATAAGTTTTTTCATGGTGTCTACCATCTCATTCACTTCGACAGCAGAGTAGCTTCCTTCAAGTTCAATACCTTCACGGCTACCTGTTTGAGCAATCTTGATGACTCCATGCACATCTTTCTGACTGCGACTGGCAAGCGGATTAAGCGCCGGATTACTTGTTAGGCAGTTTTCGAGATAGCTGAGTTCAAATACTTCTGCGCTATCACCAATGATTTCACCGAGGTTATAGATATCTGCACGGTTGGCAAGCATATCTGGAATCTGGAACTTCTCACCACTTTCCGTATATGGGTTTCCAGCCATTACCACGCAAACTTTACGTCCACGCAGATCATATGTTTTTGTCTTACCTTTATATACACCTTCAATTTTTCGCTGAGCGTCACACAACGAAATGAACTTCTGCAAAAATTCCGGATGACAGTGCTGGATGTCGTCGAGATAAATCATGACGTTATCACCCATTTCCAACGCTAGATTTAGCTTTTCAACTTCTTCTCTTGCCCCTGCATTAGGTGCTTCTTCCGGATCTAACGAAGTAACAGCGTGACCGATGGCCGGGCCATTAATCTTCATGAAGATAATACCCAGACGATTGGCGACGTATTCCATCAAAGTCGTCTTACCATAGCCTGGTGGCGAGATGAGCAACAACAAACCCATTAGGTCTGTTCGTTTGTCTTCACCAACAACGCCCATTTGCTTAGCCAGGTTGTCACCAATAAGCGGTAAATAGGTTTCATCAATCAGGCGGTTACGCACAAATGAAGTCATGACTCGTGGTGTAAATTCACCGAGACGCATCTCATCGCGTGCAACATCTACAACAGATTTTTTAATGTCGATATAGTCCCGGTATCGCGGAATAACTTTGGATTCGTATTGATTGAGCTTCGTTACGAAATCGTTGAAGTTCAGTTTGTAAACGCCGCTGTCGATCGTTGAGTGCGATCCAATCATGCCCTCAATCGATTTATCAACCGTTCCATCAATTACGTGCTTACGATCCGGCTCTCCGGCCATCAGGATAACAGCCAGTTCAGCGATATAATCCTCTGCACGTTCATGCTGTGGATGTGCAGCCAGGAATGCTTCGATCCAGTCGCAAATGAGTACAAATTGGCTAAAGGGATCATCTTTGACACCATTTAGCGATTCCTGAAACTTCCCAACAAAGCTATTTTGTTTCAGATGGCGTTCAAACGCATCGAACAAGTCGATAGCCTGACGAGCAATTACAAAGAAATCGTTCGTTGTCAGTTCTTCGTATAGGTAGTTTGCGACCTGCGATGCAAATTTCGAATCTATGATGCCCGTCGTCTCAACGAACTCGTCTACAAGTGGTTGGAGTTCTGCTACATATTGTGCTTGTTCCTTTACATCCGGGAACAGTTGACCAATCGTACCTACACCCTTGAGGCGTGCTGTCATCAGGTTTCGCTGTTTCGGGTCACAGAAGTGATTCCAAAACAATCGGGCGGCCGCACGGGCTCTAGCGTCATACCTGAGTAACCCGATCGTTGCATCCATCTCGATTAGGCCAAGTAGGATCTTCTCGGCATCGAGATCGTGTACACCCTTTGCATAGGCTTCCGTATAGCGCGGCCCCATGAATTGCTGTAGTGCGGACAGGCGTTCATCTTCACCAAGCCGTGCATAGTCTGACTTCGACATCTCAGCGGACTCAGATAGATGTTCGAACATTTTTGATGCAAGATACTCTGCTCGGTAAACGTCGCGATTCTCTGATATGACCTCCTGGTCCCAAACATCCCGCGTTGATTCAAGCGTCTCATCGACAAGTCGTTCAAAGAAATTCGTACCTGTTAGATGCAGATACATATCGTCGTCACGCATCACCGTGGTGAGGTCCAATGCTTGAACATTTACCGAGAAATGGTGTTTTCCAAACTTAATGACATTTTCACCATCAACAAACAACTCTTTTCGGTCTTTGAGTTGCCGAACTGCATCTTCGCGAATGGACTTAAGACGACTTTGAACGTCATCAACTTTGACCGTATCTTCCAAATCCCTAAGCTGGTCGACTAAATCACGAATCTTCTCGATCATCAAGTCTGATGCAAAGTACGCATTGATGTCGTTCACCGATTCAAGGCTATCAATACGGGACTTAATACCGCCAAGGATTCTATCCGCTGCTCGCATTAGTGCTTCTGCACGTTTATTGCGTGCTTCAATCAACGACAGCTTTCGAGTTTCAAATGCGTTGTAGATTTCCTCACGTTTATCTGTCAGTTGGACAACAAATTCATCAAACTCAGCAAATCGGCCTTCCAGCTCTTCAAGCTGAATCATCACCTTGGTCAGGAATTCTTCGCACTTGTCCGGTGTATCGCAGATATCCAGATAATTCACGACTGCTTGATTTAGCAGTTTCATTTGCGAATTAAACTCCGCAATACCTTCGACGCTCATCAAGTCTTTGATCTTTGTCTTGAGCGTGGCACGAGCGGTATTTACGCGACCAAAAATAGCAGAGATATTATCGATGATCTGGGTACGGTGCGTAGCATCTTCGATATTTAGATTGCTGACAATATCGACCAACATTTCCAACTCGCCGGCACCGCTGGCAATGTCTTCTTCGAGATCCCGTGCATCTGTGACTTTCTTAAGGTCATCGATGGACGCCGTTTGTTCCTGGATGCGGTTTTCATAAGGCGCCAGAGCATCATCTCGTAACAGAAATTCAACACAACGTGTCGCCAGGCGGTCACTTGCCTCGGAGATCTCTTCCCCGAGTCGCTCCACCAATTCCATGTCGATGTAGCGTAGTTCTTTTAGTGAAATGATTTCACCGCGAACTGTGCGCATTTCTGCCAATGACTTAACGAAGTCATCAATGTTATCAAACCGCTTGTTCTTGGCTTCACGCAGTACTTCCGAGGATCGTTGTTCTACTTCGGCAGATTGCTTTACGGTGTTTTGCTTAACACGGACAACTTTTTCGAATTCATCTATTGCGGATTCCGCAGCGATGCGGATTTCTGCTAGCGGCGCCGAGAGATTAGCACATTGCTCGTCAGATGCCCAAAAGTAGCTGTCAACAATGTCACCGGATTTCTTGACCAGATCGACATAGAGATCTGCATACGTGTCATCCTTCTCAATCAGGCCGATGACCTCATGACATTCAGCCATGCCGCGAACGATTTCTTTGTTTCCGATCTTAAACAGGAAAGAGTCGGATTGAGATTCCGGACCAAGACCGTCTTCAACGTACGGGGTTTGCCAGATCTGTAGCGTGTGATGTTTTTGTGCATCAGGTTCTGCCCTGAAGCAGATCATTTCGCCGGCTGGGAAAAATGCAGCACCATGACAAATTACAGGGGTGTCTACTTCCTGATTAATCAGGTTATATCTCAACTGAACGTATACACCGGATTCAGGATTGTAGAACACGTACAGAAAATCTTCACCGTTTGATGCTTCAAGTCGACTGTCAAACAGCATTCCCTGTAAATCGGTATCAAATGTCTTATGTTCTCCTGTAACCAGAGAATAGCCATTAGAAAAAATGACACCGTGGTCATCCGGCAACAAGACGCAACTCGTTTCCAACGAATCAACTCGATAGACCGATTGCACCTTCTCATTGAAGATAAAGTAGCGATATACATCTTCCTGGTATGGTCGAATCTTGAGTAATACCAGACTGCCAACGATCGCATAGTAGATCTCTGAATCATCAAGCGTTTGGTCGGTATTCTGAACAGGTTCTGAATACAACCCGACGCCATCCGATGTGTTGTTTTCAACTTTGATCGTCAAATCCCCACCAATAGTTTCCACGAAGACATGATCTTCGATCGATACATGGGGATGTTCACCTTCTACAAACAGATCACGTGATACACGCTTCCAGCTGAAGTCGTGTTGACTAGGGAATCGAACCTCGTGATCACTTCGGTTGTCGATGTAAATCAGCGAGTCATCTTCGATTCGCCACTTGAGACTTTTCAGCTCTGTGACATTCTTCCCGACCTGAAAGGCCATATAAAGGAAGGGTCCGATTACGAAGAACTTGGCAAACTCTGCGTTCTTGTAGTATTTGTAGATCTCTTCAAAGTCGCGCTGAAACTGCGGATCCTGTGAGAATTCTGACTCGGTCGCTTGAAAGTGCTCACCGTTGAATTTGTATGTGGCAAATACATCGTTCGGATGGGTTGTTGCTTTGAGCCCAAAATGGATGTTGTATCCAAAGATGAAGTGGTCGCCGATGGCGATCATATCGCGGGGCGTACAATTATGCTCCGTGGTAACCCGGTCGGTGCCCTTTAAAGTCGTTTCGATTGCCCCGAACACATCTTTTCGGGAAGCATTTAGCCTGCCGAGTCGGTCACGCAGGTCAGATGCGTGATTAGCCAGCCGGTTTCGAATGATTTCGTACGTTCCGCTCTCCAATTGCTGAGATTGCGGTTCGCCATCCGGCTGTTGTTCAGGTGTTTGGTCGAGATCTGCTTGTGACATCGAGACCGTTCTTTCACCGACATGTTTGAGACAATAACCAGCCCGAGTTACTACACAAGCTGGTAACCATGCCTCAGCCTGGTGGTTTACACGTCAGGCTGAGGCGATTGGTTACGAATTCAATTAGACATCCGAGCTTTCATCAGTAGCCGGCTTAGTTGGAGCCGATGCAGCTGTGACCGTTCGGATAACCGACGAAGCCTTGTTATCAGCTACACCAGAGGTGTGTGCTAATCCAAGCATTCGTTGGAGTTCTTCCCGCATCGAGTTATTGCTGGTCAGGCCAAGCATCTTGGCGATCAAAGCAGCGATGGAGAGATCTTTCACGTCGTCCGTGCTCAGGTTGAAAGTATCGGTAAGTTCGGTAATTCGAGCCTGGAAGTACTCCGGATCGCCATTAAAGAACGTGTCCTTGATGTCGGTAGCAACCTGACTGTTGTAGACGAATCTATCAACTGCCTTACCACCTTTGACTGAATCAACGATCTTATCGAAGAACGTGGTTTCACCGCCGACGATATCGATACGGGCGGACTTAAGAGCCTCACCAACGATATTCGACTGGGCTTCTGCGATTTGGCGTTGAGCGTCGATTGCAGCTTTTTCGATTTCCAAATCTTTGTTCAGTCGTAGCTTGAACTCTTCGTGGTCTTTACCAACTGCATCGAAGAGTTTCATAGCACCAGCTTTCTCTTCGATACCGTTCGCTTCACTTGAGTACTTAAGACGCATGACTTCTGCTTCCGCTGTACCGTGTTTTTCGACACCAACAGCCTTGGCTTCCAGTCCTTTTGCTTCGGCTTCGGCTGTACGCTGTACAACGGCAGCTTCTGCAAAACCTTCTTTTTCAAGAGCGGTTGCTTTAGCTTCCTGCACTTGTGCTTCCGCTAAACCATCTGCAGCCACGTCGGCTTGCTTTGCTTCAGCAAGCATTTTGATAGCCTGCGTTTCCTTCTCAGCTTTCTGGCGATCTGCTTCTGCAATCGTTATAACTTGATCAGCAGTGAAGATAGCAGCTTTCTTCTCTGCTTCCGCGGCTTTCACGTCTTTTACCAAAGCTTCTTCCGCGTCGCGTTCTGCATTAGTAATGGCAACTCGCTTATCACGATCTGCTCGCTTGAACTCTTCAACGTCACGGATGTTTTCTTGTTCTTCCACGACGGTTCGTTCAACGATCACACGCTCACGAATAACTTCCTGGATGTTTCGTTTCTCAACTTCGATCTCTTTGTCTTTGTTGATATCAGCCAGAGAGACGACTCGTTCACGTTCAGTAGCTTCCAAGCCACGATCCCGTTCGACGCGTTCGGTTTCGACCGCATCGGTACGTTCTTTGTTCTTGGCAGCAACAATGATCTGTCGCTGTTTATTTTCTTCACGAACAGCAACTTCTTCCTCTGTAGCAATTCGAGCATTTTCAGAACGCAGGAGTTCTTCCTGTTCAATAACTTGCCCCTGAGCCACTTCGCGTGCAGTGACTTCGGCGATTTCACGCTTTTGGCGTTCTTCCGCTTCGACCTGTTGACGTTCAAGTGCGAGAATGGCTTCCCGTGCTTCGACGTCCTGCTTTGTAATTGCTTTTTCTTTTTCTCGTTCAATGTCGTTTGAGCGAATTGCCTCACGGCTAGTGAGGTCGGTAATCTTCTTGATACCTTCCGCATCGAGGATGTTGTTGGGGTTTAGCATCTCGAGCGGTGTTTGTTCAAGGTAATCAATTGCAACGCTGACCATTTCGTAGCCCTGCAAATCTTCCGTATCTGTACCGATGATGTTCATGATCTCAACCTTGAAGCGATCACGTTCGGTGTACAGTTCCACGAAATCAAATTGTTTACCAATTGTCTTAAGTGCTTCTGAGAACTGAGCGTCAAACAATTCGATAAGAGCCTGACGATCTGAAGCACGGGCAGCGCCGAGTTTCTTAGCGACGTCTTTCACGCCACCTTCTGAAACACGCACGTAGAATGCAACTTCAATATCAGCACGGATGTTATCGCGGCAAACTAGCCCGTCTTCGCCCAAACGCTTAATTTCAATGCGCTTTACGGACATGTCCATGAATTCCTTCTTATGGAAGACTGGAATTACGATCATGCCTTTTCCAACGGCTTCCTTGAGACCGCCGAATCCCGTACGGATCACCGCACGTTCTGGTCCAACCTTGACGTAGAATCGCGAAAAGATCGCGATCAGGATAATCAGGAACAGGAACACTGCTCCAATTCCAATACCAATGCTGGTTAATGTCTCAACCAGATCAGCGAACAGACTTGTTGTAAACATCGTACTAAACCCCATATTACGATTTATGAAACATCCGTCGCTGTGTCTCGGTTCTCACTCGACTCAACGACAATATGAACTCCACGTGATTCGTCATAACCCACAATTAGTACCGGCTGACGTGATTTAATCTCACCTTCAGTCGTAACAGCCTTGAGGATTACGTCTGAGTTATCTTTTGGCTGTCGCACGGATACTCTCCCTACTTTCGATGAATTCACAGGCACACGTGTCATACCAGTCATATCAACAAAAGAATTCGGATCAAACTCATCAATCCTGAACCACTCCCGCATGGGATTCGTCAGGAATTTGGTCGGTAACAACGCAATAGCAGCATTTCGCAAGCTCAGCAGGGTTACGTCCCAGGTTGTTGAAGCATCTGTGTAGTGATCGAATCCCATACGCATGGCATAAGAAACGATAAACCAAAAAATTCCAAAAATAGTCAACCAAAGCATCACAGGAATCACACCCAGATTAAGCCAACGCAGTGGCACCAGGCCGATCCCCATAAACATGTCGCCGGCATCCAATTCAGCATCTACGTCAAAATCAAAGTCGATTGCATCGAATCCAATTCCACTGACGAGCGAAAACAACCAGTAAGCGACAATAAATAGAATCGACGATGTAGCCGGGATCAATTCACCGCTAAGCGCTGTTTCTGCGAATTGTTTGAAAGCGTCCATAAGGTTCCTATTTTCCTTATCTAGTATGAATTACCCCAAAGAAACACTCGGAAAATCCGATTCGTAGCAAGCTACAAAGTCTGGAAAATCTATGATTCCTTTTCCAGTCGTACTGGTTGTACGGGTTATTTCACGCCAACGCGAACTCAGGCTACACCTGGGTCCACGAATCAATCCGCATGATTTGGTGAAATTCAGCGAGGACGTTGTTAAGAGAGGGATTTCCAGAGTTTTTCAAATTCATTGAGAAACTGCCTGGTGATCCTGCTGTCAGCAGTGATAACGAAGTTTTCCTCGTTGTACTCGGCTGCACTACGCGTCCAGTTATAACTGCCCGTTAGAGTTGTTTTCTCGTCGAAAACCGCATACTTATGATGCATGTGGTAATTCGTGTGATCTACTCTTACAGCTATACCGAGGTTCTCAAGACGTTGGATATCAGATCCTTCATCATGAGCTTTGTCATTATCACTAATAACACGGATCTTGACCCCTCTCGCATGTGCATCACGAATAGCATCCGAAATTCGGTTGTCTGTTATCGTGAATACACACACGTCTGCCGAATGCCTGGCCTTTTCAAACTGGCGGCGAATGGCGTTTAAACACTCGCTTCCAGGACTGAAGTAAGCCTCCGCATCAGGTAACGCAGATTGGTCACGAATCTGAAACAACTTAACGACATCCTCGAGCCAATCGATCAATTGCAGCGTTTGCGCGTCGGTTGTCTCAGCCCGTGCCACATCAAACGCTCGGCTTCGTAGAACACCAATCTGATGATCCGCGTCGCCATATTGTCGAATAAGCCCTTCAAGCAGCTTTCGTTCACCCCGGGAGACCCGGAAATCACTAAGCGTGCGTTTTAGGACATCATCAATCTGATTCTGATCCATACCGTGCTATTCGCTAGTTAGTAAAGAATATTAGATAAAAACCGGTAATTTATTTCTCTAATGAGTAGAAGCGTGCTGCCGATGGATGAAATCTTACAGAAAACTCCCTCGCTAAAGGACGCTTTATTAGTCCTAGTTTACTCACTACCGACTCACTGTCGATTTCGTCATACAATGCATGCAATGTAGATTCCACAAGCGCATCTGAGCTGTCCACGTGCGTAATTAGGAATGCCATCGTTGAAATGGTGGGGATTCCTGCCGGACCAACCAAGTCGGGAAAGTCTCTCGATATTAAACGATCCCGGCGGTATCCTGTTTGCAGAAGTTTCTCAATTTGTTCGAGTGAAAATTTTATCAACTGAAAACGTGAATCGGCAAGTAACCCATGTAAGACCGGATTCGAACTGCTCGTTGTGACAATCGCCGCTTCCATTTGTGGGAGTGTTAGTAAATCCTCAAAGGACCTATCCTTTTCTCCGATTGTAGATGCATCCACTTCGCACACTCTTAAGATCCTCTCTGAGGTGAGCCGCATACCGGAATTCGGCAGTCCAAGTGATACATTTCTACCTTCGAGATCCTCCAGAGAACGTATATTACTGCCCTGCTTCACGACAAAGTGGACTTTATCAAGGAAAAGCGGAGCAACGATTGAGATTTCTTCCGATTGAGGAATCGTCTCCCATTGAGCAATGGCCAGATGCACTGAACCGTCGACTACCAGATTGACGTTTTCCTGAGATCCTGCTGTCGTTCGCACGATCAGATCACGCGCATCTCTGAGTGCAACAGCACGATGCAAGCTTTCTCCAACCTCGTGGTAAAAGTGGTGACGCTGACCGGATGCAAGCGTAACCTCTGCCGGCACGAGCATATTCCGAATCACTCCCCAACCAAATATCCCGAGTACAATCAGCAGCGGTACGATCCACAAACAGTGATTAACCACACGATGAGCCCGCTTTGGCCGAATCATTGTGTTTCCCGTAATACGCCCGATTGCTGGGACATTTCTGAACCAGCGTAGTCCTTGAAGCAATTTGTTGGGTAATTCTGCCAATACCGGTGCACCGGACAGAAATCTACTAAACTCCTCGGCAAGTTCCTCCGCAGATTGATATCGGTCCGCTGGGTTTTTTTCAAGACACTTAAGACAGACCGCCTCTAACTCCGGACTGACTTTACTCTGCACCCGGCTTGGTGGCGTTGGGTCGAGATTAAGCACTTCCATGACTGTACTAGCAGCAGACTCTGCGTGAAATGGAGGTCGTCCACTAAGCATTTCGTAGAGTATGGCTCCAATAGAATACACATCGCTTGCCGCACAAAGCGCATCCGTCTTAGCCGAAGCTTGTTCGGGTGACATATAACTCGGAGTTCCAACCGTAACACCCGGACGAGTGAGGTTTTCCGGATTGGTAACCTGCCTTGCTAATCCGAAATCAGTGACGAGTGCGGATCCGTCGGAATTCCGTACCAGAATATTGGCTGGTTTTAAATCGCGATGCAGTACACCATGTGTGTGGGCCGCATGTATACCTTCGGATATATCCCGCAAGATTTCCGCAATACGGTTGTTTGAAAGCTTGTCTTGTCGTAGTAATTCGGCAAGATCTGTACCGTCAACAAA
Source organism: Pirellulales bacterium (assembly GCA_022451045.1). Classification (GTDB taxonomy): domain Bacteria; phylum Planctomycetota; class Planctomycetia; order Pirellulales; family Pirellulaceae; genus UBA11883. The sequence continues at coordinate 36,944 of JAKUOW010000019.1, forward strand.
CTGCATCGCATAGTAGTGTCGGCTATCAAGTTCACCAATCTCGTATACAGAGGTCAGGTTTGAATGAACCGCCCTACCAGCTTTTTGAGCCTCGCTGTAAAAACGGCTGATTTCATCATCAAGAGCGAGGCTCCCTACACGGATCATTTTCACGGCAACGATTCGATCTAAGTTTCGCTGCCGTGCTTTGTAGACGATTCCCATTCCGCCCTGCCCAATCACCTGAAGCAATTCATATTCGCCAAACTGATAGCCTTCTGGTTCGGCAGGTTCCTTTCCTGGTAAAGAACCAGATTGGTTCGGATCCCGTGCTGTCGTAGACACCACTGTTCCCGTATCGACTCCCGTTGCAGACGGTGCATCATCTTCTAATTCACTAGCGGCCAGATTGGATACAGATATTTCATTAACCTGCTGGTCATATACGGAGTCTTCTTCTAGCAGGGGCCCGGCCATGTCCTCAATTACACGACCCATATCAAGCAACATCCGGAGGTCATCCGCAAATTCCGGGTTCGCCGCAAGAAAATCTTCCTCCTCGCCGGCCTCGCCTTCATCACGATCTCGCAGGTATTGCGCCAGTAACTCGCTGATGCGCAGTTCCCTGTCTGATGGTTCGTCCTTAAATTCCTGCATAGAGTCGTCAGACATTTTCTCTCAATTACATTTGCAATGAAGAATGAGAAGCGGGTCCCGGTGGTCTAAATCAATTCCGGGAGTCCATTGCACCGATATCCGAATCATCCCTGAGGTTTCGCAAACCACGTTTGAGCAATCCGGCCACTGCCGTTTCACTGCGGCCGAGACTTTCTGCCAACTCCTTAAGCGATCGGCCTTCCAAATACCGAAGTCGAATTGCCTCGCGTTGTGACTCTGGTAAGTTATGGAGCATCAAGGCCAGTTTCACAGTTCGTTCGGAATTCAATGCACGCTTACTTGGCGACATTTCTCGTGATCGTAGCCCACCTTTTACTGAATGAACCGCTGAATTGGATTCATCCAGGTAGACTTCACGCCGTGCACTGCGCTTCTGTGTAAGAAGATGGCGTCTGATCGCTTGTGCCGCATTGTTTTCAAGGATTTTTCGTACCCAGGCTACCCATTCCCCTTCGCTATCTCCACGGAACCTGTCAATTCCACGATGTGCCTCTAAACTTGTTTGTTGCACCACATCCGATGGATCTAATCGAACTTGAATCGCCGCATCCATGTGCCGCTGAGCTAGAATACGAAGATATGGTCGGTATCTGATCAGCAGTTCACCAAGTGCACTCTTGTCGCCTTTTTTGGCTTGTTCGAGTAACTCCAGATTCGTTTTTGACTCCATTCCGAAGTTGTGCTTTACCTAAGAGGTGCGTATACATCGCCCGATGGGCGGCGTTTTTCAGAAAAAACAAGTAATTTGTAACTGCCTGCTACTGCTCTGATTCAGCATAACGCTTCTGTTTAAGAAACACAAAATTATTTGTTGATGCGTTGATCGGTTGAATACAGGAGATATATATATGAAGCTGGATTGGAATGGATGCTGAGGGTACGCCCTACGGCTTCGGCTGCGCCGAGCCGCACGGTTGCAAATATCCCATCGTTTGCCAAATTTCCCGCAACTACATCCAGTCGTCCAAACCAAGTCCGTCATCGTGGCTATCCGAGATGTCACCAGCAATGTCATCAAGCAGATCTTCGAGCAACTCACCACGAACTGTACTCAATCCAGCTGCACGTTGCGATCTCAAGTCAGTTACACTCTTT
>JAKUOW010000190.1 GCA_022451045.1 Pirellulales bacterium
GACATTGAGGATGGTGTAGAGGAAAGCTAGGACTTGGAATTAAAGAGCGATGACTTGGATGATGTACAAGAGTCGCACGAGGATGATCAGTAGCAAGACCGATTCTCACTATAATTCGTTACCGAAATAGTTGCATACAAACGTAACCGATTGAAAGTCAATACGATGAACGAACGACATGGTCGATCAAATCTGAAGGGAGTATTCCTACTCCTGTTTTCATTAGGGGTGTGGTGTGTGGCCGATGTATTTGCTGTAGAAGCAGATCTTGATAAGGCATCGGTGGTTGAGGAGGCCACAGGTGTGACTAGTGAAGTAGTTGAAGAAACAAACGAGCGTGCCGGCGACAACAATCGGATGCAGATGTTAATGGCATCGATCACGATTTTTATTTTGGCGGTGTTTATTGGTTTCGAGATTATTACCAAGGTACCACCAACGTTGCATACTCCTTTAATGTCGGGATCCAATGCGATTAGTGGAATCACCGTAGTGGGGGCTATTCTGGTCACAGCTCGTGAAAATGATTGGCAGTTTGTAGCCATGCTTGCGGTTGTGTTTGCGATGGTAAATGTAGTGGGTGGATTTCTTGTTACTCATAGGATGTTGGCGATGTTTAAGCCTAAGAGTAAGAAAGCGCAAACACAGGAATAAGAAAACAAGCGAGAGTTATTCGCTAGGGAGTTTCAATCGTGCAAGACGTTTTACATGACGTACTTTATTTAGTCGCGTCGATCCTGTTCATTCTTGGGATTAAGTCGATGACGCATCCGCGGACGGCGGTACGCGGTAATCTATTGGGCGCATCAGGGATGTTGGTGGCGACAATTGTTGTTTATATGGCGGTTATGAATAAGGGCGAGAATCTGACGTCGGTCAACATCGGACTAATTTTAGGAGCCGTGGCAGGATTAGTCCTTGCGGTGAAGATTGAAATGACTGCAATGCCGCAGTTGGTAGCGTTCTTCAATGGAATGGGTGGACTGGCATCTTTGTTGGTTGCCGGTGTGAACTTGGAATTAATAACAGGTGAGCCAGATGGTGCAGAGATGATCGCGACGGCGGTGTCCGGGTTGATTGGCTCAGTGACATTTCTTGGCAGTATGATTGCGATGGGTAAGTTATGGGAACTAGGTTTTGCAAAGTGGGAATTGCCATTACCAACTTCGATTCGTCATTTGCTTAATGCTCTGTTGATCCTGATTTGCCTGTTTTGCGGATACCGATTAACTGGTGATGCTGGAGTGGAGTGGTATCTAGGCATATCGATTGCAGGCTGTTTGTTAGGGTTTACGCTTACAAGTCCGATTGGTGGTGCGGACATGCCGGTGGTTATCGCTCTACTCAATTCTTATTCTGGTTTGGCAGCATCAGCAACTGGCTTTGTAATAGGCAACAACGTTCTTATCGTTTCTGGATCACTGGTAGGTGCGTCGGGGATTATTTTGACGAGCATTATGTGTAAGGCGATGAATCGCTCTCTTCTCAATGTGTTGTTTGGTGCGGTAGCAAAAGGTGAGATAGCAGATGCGGATGAGGTGTATGCCACGGTGAAGAGTACGTCACCTGAGGAAGTGGCCATGATGTTAGAGACTGCACAGCGAGTGGTCGTCGTACCAGGATATGGCATGGCCGTGGCACAGGCACAACGGGCTGTACGTGATTTGGCTACTATTCTTGAGGCAAATGATACCGAAGTGGAATATGCAATCCATCCGGTAGCTGGGCGGATGCCTGGCCATATGAATGTCCTATTGGCCGAAGCGGATGTGCCTTATCAACAACTAAAGGAGCTTAGTACGATCAATCCGACATTTGACGAAGTGGATATATCGATTGTGTTGGGTGCTAATGATGTGGTTAACCCAACAGCTAGAGAAGAAGGTAGTCCGATTTACGGAATGCCAATTCTGGATGTGGATAAATCGAGGGTTGTGATTGTGATTAAGCGTAGCTTGAGTCCGGGTTATGCCGGAATACCAAATCCACTGTTCGCACAGGACAATACGTTGATGTTGTTTGGAGATGGTAAGGATTGCATCACAAACATTACCTCAGCTATCAATACCTGATTTTTTCTTGTGATTTTGTTACTCAACTAAAAACGGGCTAACTCATAGACATCCATAATTTGACAAGTCTCCAAATTATGGATGTCTATATTTCTGATGGTTTTCGAATCGATTTGGGCCACTTGTAAATGTGGATGTCTATAAATTAAGCCATGAATTAAGTCAATCGAGTCAAGAACCAAATCGATTTACATACGAGCTCGAGCAATCCAGTGGTATTACGGTTCAATAAGCTTGGAAATAAGCAGCTTGCAGATACTTCGATTTGAAAGGCGCATTAGACTTGCACTCCGATGCCTATCGGTAGAGTAATTAGCAAAAAATATCGGAAGCGACCTAGTCTTCGTAGGCTGATCTACTCGCAGAAATGCCTTGATGCCAATTTTGCGTGTTTAACTTGGCGCGCTTTAACATGTTGTTTGGAGATCCAACAACTAACTTAAAGAGCTTATTAAATCGGCTAACAGTCATCCTTAGTGAGTTTTTCTTTAAGCCAAGTCGATTGAGAATTGGTTCTAAATGATCCGGCAATTCACAAGTATCCTGAGTACGATGCCTTCGTGAAATATAATCCACTAATTCAAGATATTGGTGCGTGTTAACCGGTAAGAATGCTTCATCAGTGTTGTCACCTGCGAGCGTCTTAAGCGGAGACAGCCAATCATGTTGAGGAGGTAAAGAACGAGATTCTCGCTTTATGTCGTGTATTCGCTTCCCCAAGCTTGTGAAATGAGATTCTTCCGGTGAACTGACTTCTCCTGCCCGGTACGGATTCAGATCTATGTAAATCGAGCACATTAACTTCGCACCATTATCCTCTAATCGCCGACATTTGTATCGACCTTCCCAAAACCTTCCAGTCTTGTCCTCTTCTTTGTTTGCACACCGAGCAACAGATTCCTGCCATACGGCCATAAATATGGAAATGTTAGCCAAGCGATCTTTCTTTTCATAAATCTCGTTGGGATGATCAAGAAAGTACTGAACTCGCTCCGGAGATGCACTAGGCGGTAAATGACGGTAACACCGAAAACCTGGATAGAGCCGTGCAAGCCTCTCAGCAATCTCCTGGTCGGATAACTCAGCGAGTAGATCAGGACGGTTTGTTAACTCCAGGTGCACATGATTTGACATTACCGCAAATGAGCAGACATCAACCAGAAGCACGTCGGCTAATGAGGCTATCCAGGTTTCAATCCATGCACGACGGTGCTTGAAATCCTTACCAGTGTAATAATCATTGCCGCAAAGAAACGACCGCCTTACGCATCTCGAGATGCAATGATATGTGCCGACCTCTTTTGAATTGATCAATTTCGAACGTGGAATTGCCAATTTAGACCCTCCAAATAGCTTTTTAGTAGAGGTGGGTCAATTTGTTTGGAATTGGTGTCGCCGGTGAATTATTACCTTAGAGCCGATTAATGCAAACGGGGCGTGACAGGGTGTGACGGCGACCTCGAAGAATCCTTTAAGCTCTGCTTGGTGCCGAAGAGTTTATTCGCTCGCGTCGGATGAATTCTATTGCACTTTGTAACTGATCATCTATAGCTTCATCAGTTTGTTCTTGTTGCTGTGTCATCTCATAGCCTTGTGGACGTATGATGAATCGTTCTCGACGATTATTGTAATACTCCTGGTACTGCTCTTCGGTCATGGAAACCTCATATGGTTTATTGGGACGAACTCCCCAGTCTTTTGATGCGGCCTCAGTCTTATGAATATTCTTTCCAGAAGGTCGAAAAAAGTGGGCAATTGTAAGTTTTAGTGCTCCAAACTCAGCTTCATGTCCCAGTGACACGATGTTCTGTACCGAACCTTTCCCGAATGTACGCTCTCCGACAATAGTCGCTCGATTATTATCCTGTAAACATGCTGCGACGATCTCGCTAGCGCTTGCTGATTCACCGTTTACCACGATAGCTAAAGGTGTAGATGAATCGATAGTAGTATCGTTGTTTGCTTCGTATCGATCAAATAGACGTTTTTCGTTGTTTGTATTCGGTGATGATGTTTCTATTCGGTTTCGCCCTCGAACTTCGACAATAGTCCCGTCATGAATGAATAGATTGCAAACATCTACGGCTGCATCAAGGAAGCCGCCTCCGTTTCTCCGTAAATCCATGATGATCCCCGTGTATACCCCTCTCTTTTTTTCCTGTCGAAGTATTGATGCGATCTCCCGCGCAGTGTCACTGCCGAATTCTTTTACGCGCATATAAACAATGTCAGGATTGTGCTCTAGCCTAAAGTTCCATTGGCCATCCTGACGTCGTCTATCTCCTTCCACATTTGGTACTTGGACAATTGCTCTCACAATTTCAAAGCTTAGATCTTCATCAGACTGTGCTCGACTTATGGTAATAATCACGGATTCACCAACCGGACCTTTTATCATGTCGATCAGCTCTGTCATTGTTTTATCTGCTGTCGTAACGCTATTAACTTGGATGATTTCATCATCAGCTTGTATCCCCGCGGAGTGCGCTGGTCCATTCAAAAACGGCGTTTCAACTATAAAGCCACCTTCAGCTTCTTTCGGTAGCATGCTGATTCCAATTCCAGCGAATTGCTGGTTTAGCCCTTCTTGCAATCTTTGATGAGTTCGAGGCTCGAGATAAACGGAAAACTCATCGAGTGACTGCATCATCCCATGCATGCTATGTTCGAATAGCGTGTGATCTTCCACGGAGTCAACATAGTCTGCTTGAATTAGGTTGACCGCATGCTGGTACACACGAAAGTATTGATTGTGTGGAACCTGTACGTAGCAAAGCACAGAGGAGATAATTGCTATCCAGATAACCAGTAGATTTCTACCGGGCATGATTTGAGCCTTTCCAATCGAACGAGCTAACTTGGTAATCGTACCAAATCTGTGTCAAATCATGCAGATTCCCTGTTCTGGGAACTTAATGAATCTAAGTACCGGTACTTGAATTTATCCAGCGAACGTGGAATCCTGAGAAGCATATGGCAAGCAAACAAGCTTAGGAATTATATTTATGAGAAATCCAGTCCTTTTACTGATTTCCCTTGTTCTCGTTTCCACAATATTGGTGATTACATCACCAGCGCAGCCGCCCTCGTCCAGACCAAATAAAGGTATTGAAGAGAATGCTCTGCAGTTTTATGCGCTCGTGAATGCTGTGATTATTGATGGCGATAAACGGGTGGAAAATGCAACCATCGTTATTGACGGTACGACTATTTCCGCCGTAGGTGAGGATATTGAGATTCCGAAGAAGGCTAAGCGCATAGATCTAACAGGTAAGGTCGTATATCCAGGGTTCATAGATGCCTTCAGTAGTGAGGCAGTGTCACTTACAACCCAACCAGATTCATCTCCACATTGGAATAAACTCATAACGCCACAAATATCAGTGGCTAAAACCTACAAAACTAATCCAGCGACCAATGCTCAATTCAGAGGAATTGGATTTACCACTCGATCGGTGGCACCAAAGAACGGCATCCTTAAGGGTCAAAGTGCTGTTGTTAATAATGGTGACGGTAGTGCGACTGTTGAGATTATGCGCACGCATGTAATGCAGCATGCAAGGCTTTCAGTAAATCGTGGGAGAAACGATTACCCAGATTCACCCATGGGAGCCTTAGCACTTGCGCGTCAAACTTTTCTTGACGCCTCTTGGCACGAACAGCAATGGCGAGCTTTCAATGAGGGAGTTTTAACGAAACAACCAGAACGTAACGATGCACTAGAGGCACTTGCACACGTTGTCTCCGGACGTCAACCTATTGTTCTTGAAGCTCCAAATGAGCAATATCTACTGCGTGCTGACAGAGTCGCCAGAGAATTCGAATTAGATGCCATCATCCTCGGATCTGGTAGAGAGTACAGACGGCTCGAAGCGATTAAAGATACTGGCCGTCAGCTTATCATCCCAATTTCTTTTCCAAAGCCACCGAATGTAGGGACCTTTGAATCCGCACTTGATGTTAGCTATACCGACTTAATGCATTGGGATCATGCACCAAGCAATCCTGCCGTTCTGCACAATGCCGGAATAGAGTTTGCAATCACCAGTCATGATTTAACGACGAAATCCGATTTCTGGAAAGCTATGCGGAAAGTAGTTGCACGCGGATTGGACAAGCAATACGCGCTTAAGTCTATCACCACCATCCCAGCAAAGATGCTGAAAGTGGACCACCGCTCAGGGAAGATAGCAAAAGGTTACTTAGCCAATCTCGTTGTAGCATCCGGTGACCTTTTCGAAGATGGCTCCAAGGTATTGAGTACCTGGATCAATGGAGTTGAATACTCACCAGAGACTAAGGAACTACAAATTGCAGGAAACTGGCGAATTTCAACCAAGGCTGATAGCTCGATTGACGGTAACGTGCTCAAAGTTACACAGGAAAAGGCAAATATCACCGGTCAATTAACACTTGGAATGGAAGAGTTGAAAGAAGTGCAATTCAACAAGATCACATTACGTGGAAACCGTCTAAGTGGTGTGCTAGATGGCGACAAATTTGGACATAAAGGCGTTATACAGCTTTCAGTCGTGTTCACTAGAGAGGAGGAGGCACTAATTGGCATAGGACAGATCACGTGGCCCGATGGTACTCTTGATAAGCTTACAATTTCCAGACTTCCAAACTCAGACAGTGCTAAAGAGGATGACAAAGCTGAAGAAGTAGCAGAGCCAGTCATTGAACCATCCAAACCGCTCTTTGATATTAATTACCCACTAGGCGCTTTTGGCATTGATCAAGTACCAGATGCAATTCCTTGCGCAGCGTTTACAAATGTGATAATTTGGACATGTGGCCCTCAGCGATTAATTGAATCCGGCACCGTGGTAATTCGTGACGGATTTATTGATGCAGTTGGAACAGATGTTAAGATCCCCAAGGATGCATTGATCATTGACGGTGAAGGAATGCACCTCACCCCTGGCATCATCGATTGTCATTCACATATGGCTACTGATGGCGGTGTAAATGAAGGCACTCAAGCCGTTACAGCAGAAGTGCGTATAGGTGATTTTGTAGATGCAAATGATACAAATATATTTCTCCAATTAAACTCCGATGGGGAAGCCTTGGAGAGGATATGAAGTTTGTGGAGGCTCCTGCTGGTATCAAGTTTGCTCTTGGTGAAAACGTAAAGCAAAGTAATTGGGGCGATGAATACACAACGCGTTACCCGCAATCTCGTTTGGGCGTGGAACAAATCATGCGTGATACATTTCGTCGTGCAATTCAATATCAAGACAAATGGGAGTCATGGAATAAACGGAAAGATGGACCTGCTCCACGGCGTAATCTGGAACTTGATGCAATTGTCCAGATTCTAAACGGTGATAGAT
>JAKUOW010000191.1 GCA_022451045.1 Pirellulales bacterium
CCACGCCCAGAGTCTTGTTGACCTCGCGTGTTCATGCCAACAACCTGTCCGCTGAGATTGACCAAGGGACCGCCACTCATGCCAGGTCCCATCCTAATGTCCAGCTGAACCCATTTGGTATTTGATTGATTGTTGAAGAATTGAGAGCCAGATCTAACCGCACTGACAATGCCCTTATACATCGAATATTCAAGCCCGTCGGGATTTCCAAATGCGGCAACAGATTCTCCCACTGAAGGAATGCTCGTTGCGATTCCCATCGGCTGTACCTTTGTGGGATTTAATGGAATACGAAGGATAGCAACGTCGCGCTCACGGCTATGGGATGCCAGTCCATCGGCTTTGATGATTTCATCGTTAAACTGAAACTTGACCAAGACTTTATCTGCATCCTCAACAACATGGAGATTTGTAGCAATGTGCTGTTGATCGACAATGAACCCGCTTCCAGAAGCAATTTCATCACCGACGTAAGAGTAAATCGTTACTAAGGATGGCTTGACTTTCTTGTTCAATTCCACGTATGAGAGTGGAATGTCAGTGGTTGTAACGCTGCTTGGGCTGGAAATGGGGTCGGAGGCGTCGCTGGAAGTTACTTTCACAGTTTCCGCATAGGCACGGGGGTTTATATCCCCGTTCTGAGTGCTTGCTGGTTGATGAATTCGCGAAATCGATTGTTTGCCATTCTTCGAGCTATGATCCAGACTAAATAACAGAGCCAAAAGAATACATGCAGCGAGTACTAATGCAGAGTAGATTCCAACCTGACGCAACTCGGTGCGCGTTGTAACAGGTGCTCGAGCTGAATTTAGCTTGTATATCTTTCGTGGGGGAATTGTGACTGGTGGTGAGACCGTTTTATCTGTCGTGATCAATTCGTCAGAATTCTCTAACGATAACCAACTCGAATGTTCAGACCGGATCAAATCCGTATCATAAACAGTGCCGTTTTCAATAAACCGTTGCATACGAGCACGGGAATAAGGTCCAAAGACCTTACCGTTTCGTTTGAAAAACCATTGTTTTGAATCAAGCATCAGTTATGGCACACAAAAAATACGATCGATGCGGGTAAAACAAATGGCAGAAGTTGTCTTAAAACAATTAGTTCTTAGTACAAGTATGTAGTTTACCTCTTCACAGTTCAAATGTTACTTGATAAAGAGCAGTTTCTGAGTATTACGCCATGAGAAGCGGCGGGGCTTTGGCACTATGTTCGTAGGTTAATCGTCTTACCATTATTTCACCGTGCAGATGTGCTCAGCATGGATTCATGGAATGTGCGTATTCCTTTTGTGTTTGCAGATGAGATCCGGTTTTTCGATGGTGACCTTGCCACCATGAAACTAGAATTGACCGTTACCTCTAGCGAAAGCTATGCGGCGAGTTGATTCTTAATGAGAGCCCGCAAAATGTGGCAGGATTTGCAAATGGGAAGGTGGATTACTTCACTGAGCATTGTGATCTCCATGGGCGTGAAATCCACAAGCTGACTTTTTCGGACTTTCAATCTGGCGTTCCGCCAACGATGAACGACCAACCGTAGTAAATGAAAACGGTCTATTGTGTTCGCAGTTGCAATTCCTCGGTCAGCAGCTCAATGCACCCTGAGACATCATCCACTCCTTGAATCGCCCCACGCACAAAAACGTTTTGGGCCGAACTAAGTGAGTCGACGTTGTCGTTTTGTGCAGCAGGAGTGAAGAGCGTCAACGGTATTGATGGATCTTCGGGTAACGTGGCATGTACCGTACGCCCTTCGGTATAGTCAGGGGGCAAATCGGCATTGGCGGTAATTGATACACTTTCGACGGCACAACTGCAGTTAAGTCGCTTGCCTAAGACTGTTTTGAGGACAGCTTCTCCTCGCGTTGTTGAAAAGTTATTTAACTTTGTAATGATTTCATTTCCTCTGTCACTCTGCAACTTTCGATTTCTGCGTCGACACTCAGCAAGACCTACTCGAATTCTTCCGTAGTCGATCTGCCCCATGCATATGCGATAAGCATCCCCAACGCTTGGAATCGCTGTTGGCGAGTGTTGTTTAAGTTGTGAAAGCAGATGGGATAGATCTTCCTTGGAAATCAGGTCATGGCAGGCAACGAGAGAGTGTTCAACAGCGTGTGCCAAGTGTTTCCAGACAGTCTTACGTTTTAGGTTTCTTCGTTGGGCGACGAGGTTTACATTCTTGCCAAAGTTGTAAAACAACTGGGCGCTGAAATATTCGCTAGGAGTCACCGCATTGGATGTGGGACTTAGGCCTAACTGGGAAAGCGTGCTTACGTCTCCCCTGTTAATAGGTCGGAACGATATGTCTGCGATTGGATTAAACTGTCCTGAGTTGCTCGAGGCTGACTGACTTGTATTTTGCTTCACATACTTGGATGAACGCCTACGTTTCGACTTGCCCGAATCAGACTCACCAAAAACTGATGTGACTAACGGATCCTTAGGATTTACCATGCGCAGGTAGGAAATCCAACCATTGAATTCATTCTCAGATAACGTGCTGTTGCCACCTGACTCCAAGCGATGATGTACTGATCTGAGCCACCGCCGTGTGGGCCGCGCTATGTTGAGGCGTTCGTTGACGACGATACCTGTGACCGACTGTCGGCGATGTTTGCGAATAATGCGTTTCTTTTTCTTGTTCAGTGAATAACCACAACTTTTAAGAATCACACCTGTTATGCGGAGAATTTTGTGCACATCTTTACGTGAATAGATCTCGCTTGAAAAAGTTAGATCGTCTGCGTAACGCGTGTAGGTCATGCCATACTTTTTTGCCAGGGCATCCAATCGCAAATCCATGAAGCAATTAACCACGTTGCTTACGGCCGGACTTGTTGGGGCGCCCTGAGGTAACCCCTGATCAAAGACAACCAGTTTCGTAAGCACGTCGGCAGCATCATCTGTCCAGCCGGTTCTGCAGAAGAACTCGCGTATACGCTCCACTGCTGTATTGGGAAAGAAATCCTGGATGTCTAGCTTTATCACCGTCTCCTGACCGACATGAGGTCGTGCATTATCGATGATCGAAAGCCCTTTGGAAAAACCGCAACATGAAACGTGCGTCTTGTATCGTCCAATCAGCTTGTCCAATAAAAGCCGTTGTACACGTTTGGTCTCGTCGTTGGGCATCTGTAGCAGTCGATTGCCGCCAGATCGCTTCTTAATCACAGCATGCTTGTACTGAGGGCTGAAGTTTTCCAACTCCTGCACGCTCATTCCAAGCATCTCGCTCAGGCGATCCACTCCGGAAATCGTGTTAGGACTGCTCACCATCCGTGCTCCGCAATACAGTTATAAAAAAGGAGAGAGGTGTTGGCTCTCCCGCCAAACACCTCTCGTGCCATGCTACGGCAGTGCCAATGACCGGCCATCTTTATTCCGAGATCGTAGACCGATGGTCATACCTGAGACTTGTTCGACCGACCATCTGTCTACGATCTCGGAATAAAGATGGCCGGTCTAACTAATCGACTCAGGTCAAAAACACACAAGGACGACGAAACATCGCCCTACAATCGCCACGGCAGTATGCTGGGTTTAGAATTGCTAAGGAGCTATCAATACCCATCACATCCTTCATCGGGAATGGTAACAAAACAGACGACATCCTCGCAAACAAAAATGCATAACTCCCATCAACAGCAGTTGATGGGTTGCTGAATCGGAACGAAACGGACGTACTCCAATGGCTGATGTGGGAATAAGCGTGAGAGAACATGTCACTGGAATTGAGTTGAGAGTATCAGAGAAGCTAAAATGTGACTGAGGAATCAGAACTAGAATCAATGCAATTCCCATGTACACCGTCAGGAACCAGATAATCTGTGCTGCGCGCCGCATGGCTCCCATGTGGATTTCGTTGCTGGGGATGCTCGCATGTGCAGATGTGAATGTGCATGCAGAAGAAGCTCATGCGATTACCTTTGAGGAAGACGTAAGGCCGATTCTCAAGGCGCATTGTTGGCAATGTCACGGCGAGGAGGCTGAGCTGAAAGGTGGATTTGACACACGTCTTGCTCGGTTCATTTTGCGAGGAGGGGATTCAGGGACCGCAGTTTCAAAGTCAGGTCACAAAGACAGCTTGATTTGGCAGCGAATAGCCTCCGGTGAAATGCCACCGGGGCCGAAGCGACTATCTCCGGAAGATACGGCGATGATTGCAGCATGGATCGACGCAGGTGCCGGAACACTTCGTGAGGAACCCGAATCACTAGTGGACGAAGGACACTTTACTGAAGAGGACCGTAGTCATTGGTCGTTTCAGCCTGTCGTACGACCGGCATTTCCACCGATAAAAGGCGGGTCATTCATTCAATCGCCTATTGATATGTTTATCCTTGCCCGGCTTGAAGCGGAAGGATTGTCATTTTCGCCAATGGCTGACAAGGCTACTTTGATTCGGCGGCTTTATATCAATCTGCTTGGACTGCCGCCTTCTCCCGAAGCCATAGAGAGGTTTCTTCGAGAGGATCATCCTGAGTCTTATGCCCGGTTGGTTGAGCAACTGCTTACATCACCCACATATGGTGAGCGATGGGCACGGCACTGGCTCGATGTGGCGGGATATGCGGACAGTGATGGTGTAACGAAGCGCGACACTGTAAGGGCATGGGCATTCAAATATCGAGATTATGTAATCGATGCTCTCAATGAAAACAAACCATGGGATGAATTTCTCGTAGAGCAGCTTGCTGGAGATGAATTGGTATCTCGACCGTACAGAGATCTCGATAGTTCGGAAGCACAAAAGCTCATCGCTACGGGTTTTCTTAGGATGAGTCCGGATGGTACGAGTGGTGATGTTCTGGATCAGGAGTTAGCTAGGAATCAGGCTGTTGCTGAAGTAATAAAGTCCGTTTCCACTTCATTACTTGGTTTGAGCGTTGGTTGCGCGCAGTGCCATTCACACCGATATGATGCGATTTCTCACACTGATTATTATCGGATGCGTGCTTTGTTTGAGCCTGCCTACAACTGGAAGGATTGGCGCAGTCCCGGGGCAAGGTTGATCTCTCAATGGTCTGCGGCAACAGAGGCAGAAGACACAGCACTGCAGCAGGAAGCATCAGCGCTGACTGAGAATCGCGATAAGGAATTGGATGAAGTCGCGGAAAGCATCGTTCAAAAACGTATTCTGGAATTGCCCGAGGACATTCAGGAGGCGGCAAGAGCAGCGAGGAGTACACCTGCGGACGAGCGAACAGCTGAGCAAAGTAAGATCATAGAAGATCATGCCTTCCTGAAGGTAACAGGGGCTTCGTTACAGGAGATCGATGGTGGAGCGAAAAACGAAATTGTGGAGAAGTGGGATCCGAAAATTGCAGAAGTAAATAGCAGACGCCCTCCGCGTGACTATCTGATGCCTCTGACCGAAGTCGCCGGAAGTGTACCCGTTACCTTTCTGTTTAACCGGGGCGATCACAAGCAACCACAAAAAGAAGTCTTACCAGGTGGACTGAGTATCATAGCCCCGCCGGAATTAAATATTCCAGTGGATGATCCGGAGTTACCATCCACTGGCAGGCGACTCGCCTATGCGCGTTATCTGACGAATGGTAGCCACCCGCTCGTTGCCAGGGTTTTGGTGAATCGCATCTGGATGCATCATTTTGGCTCCGCTTTGGTCAGTACGCCTGGTGATTTCGGAACTCAAGGAGAACGTCCTTCACATCCGGAATTGCTCGACTGGCTCGCAGCGGAGTTTGTGGATAGTGGTTGGGATTTGAAACATCTTCACCGTCTAATCCTGTGTTCAACTGTCTATCAACAAACTGCCGTGCGTTCTGATCTTCTGCAAAGAGTGGATCCGGAAAATCAACTACTAGGTAGGATGTCCGTGCGACGTCTTGAATCAGAAGTATTGCGAGATTCGCTATTAAGCCTAAGTGGGCAACTTCAACAAAAAATGGGTGGCCCTGCTGCTCCAGTGAGCCTCGATAACGTAGGTCAGCGCGTGGTTGTTTCCAGGACTCAATATGATCCGAGCGGCAGATTGCTGCGTGACGTTGAATCGGTTGGCGAAGATAAGTATCGGCGCACCATTTATATACAAGTGAGGCGATCATTACCTTTAGGCATTCTCGTGCCGTTTGATATACCAACGCTGAACCCAAATTGCACAAAGCGTACCGTGTCAAACAATGCACCACAGTCTCTGCAGATTAATAATGATCCGTTCGTCATAGAACAGGTTAACGCTATTGCTGCCCGCCTGATCGACGAGGTAGGTGATGACATCCCCAGACAGATTGCAAGAGCATGGCGACTAATCATCGGCAAGTCACCGAGTAAGTTCCAGGTGGAAAACGCCATTGCGTTCTTGAGTGACTTGGAATTTGAGTTGCGTTCTGAGGGCGACGACGATGCGCCCACAACGCATCAAAAAGCACTAGCACAGCTGTGTCAGGCTCTGGTTGCGTCCAATGGCTTTCTTTACGTGGAATGAGATGATGCCCAAAGTGAAAACAGATCTGACCCGTCGCCATTTTCTTTCAAACCAAGCGTTCGGAATTGGTGGACTGGCATTTGCATCCCTGATGCAACAGGATGGGTTGTTTGCTGCACCACAGAAACCACCATTGCAGAGGCGTCAGTTTGATTTGAACCCGCGTGCTGGTCAGGATGCTCCGAAAGCAAATGCAATGATCTCGATGTTCATGCAAGGTGGGCCAAGCCATATGGATTTGTGTGATCCTAAGCCCGAGTTGACAAGGCAGCATCTAAAGACGTTCGAGGGCGATATCCATTTTGACAACGTGGTGCAGAAGTCTCGCAAGCTGTTTGCAGGGCCATGGCAATTCAAGAAGTATGGTGAATGCGGCATGGACTTTAGTGAGTTGCTGCCTCACCATGGTGCGATTGCAGATGACATTTGCTTAATCAGATCAATGCAAACTGGAATTAGTGGACACGAAACCGGGATTAGCGCAATGAATACCGGCCGCCAGCGGAGAGGGCGACCATCCATGGGGTCGTGGCTGGTTTATGGGCTAGGGTCCGAGAACGCGAATTTGCCGGCTTATATGGTCTTAAGGGATCCCGGGAGCTTGCCAGTACTCGGTGCTGAAATGTGGCAGAATACCTGGCTGCCGTCAGCTTGTGCAGGCACAGTCGTACATGCACATGAACCGAGAATTGCGAATTTACAGCCGCCCAGCGGGATTTCGAACTCCGTACAACGCCGTACTCTTGATTTGCTTGAGCAAATCAATGGTGAACAACTCGACCGCTTTCCAGGCGAAGAGGAGTTTGCAGCGAGGATGCAGACGTACCGGCTCGCTGCAGGTATGCAGGTTGCCGCTCGTGAGGCGTTAGATGTTTCACAGGAAACTCAGGAA
>JAKUOW010000192.1 GCA_022451045.1 Pirellulales bacterium
AGCACGCGAAATACAAGTCGATGATTCTATAAGCCAGTACATACTCGATATTGTGAACGGCACGCGGGATCATACCGAGTTACAGGTTGGTGTGAGTCCGCGAGGCGCCATTAGCCTTTATCGAGCTGCTCAATCACTGGCGCTTTTATCAGGTCGAGATTTCGTTGTGCCTGATGATGTCAAAGACTTGGCTGTTGCCGCTCTTGCTCATCGGGTCGTTGCTCGTGGTTTCAATCAAATGGCACAGCGTGAATCCGTTGAGCAGATTCTCATCTCCATAATTGAATCGGTGAATGTACCGGTTTAATCTGCCACACTACCACCCAGCTAATTGTCACAGGAATTGGATTGCACAAAAAAACGAGAATTCGAATTACTGCTCAAGGTGTTTATTACGTCCTTGTCATGTTTTTTATTCTTGGTGGTGCCATTATCCGAGAAGTAAACATGCTTGTTTTACTGTCGGGAATGTTGTGCGGACCGCTACTGTTGCATTGGCGCATGGTAAAGGCTTCTATGTGTGGTCTTACGGTTCAGCGGAGTGCTCCTGCGGTTGTCACGGCAGGAAAACCATTTCAGGTCGATATGAAGCTAACGAATTCGCGACAACGGCTCGGAAGTTGGGCTGTTAAAGCGACCGATGAGTTGCTGCTTCATGACGGTTCAACCAGTGGTTTAGAACTGGATGTTGTTTTTGATTACGTTGGTGCTCAGTCAGATTCAACTTCTTCATGTTACTGGCAGATTCCCAAGAGAGGAAAATACAGTATCGGGCTAAGGCGAATTGAAACCTCCTTTCCACTGGGGATATTGCGGTGTTTTGGGTCACCGATGAGTCAAACAGAAATAGTGGTAATGCCGCATCAGGGTCATTTGACCCCACAGTGGACAAACGTTATTGAATCGGATCACCATGGATTGAATGATGCTAATCGTAGACGCGGATACTCAGAAGGCGATTACTATGCACTACGAGATTGGCGCAGTGGTGACAGTACCCGCTGGATTCACTGGCGAACCACAGCACGTGTAGGCGACCTCATGGTGCGTCAATTCGAACAGCAACGAGATCGCGCAGTCGGTGTCATCCTTGATTTACATACGTCTGAACAATCGGGCAACCGAATCGATTCCAATGACGAATTAGCTGAAGAACTTGCTGTAAGTATGGCGTCGACGATCGTACGTGATTTATGTCAATGGCACGGAAGCCAGCTGAACTTTTCTTATGCAGGAGAAACGCAGAATAGCTGGACCAGCGTCCCATCCCGCGCAGTGGATCAAGAGATCCAGCGTAAATTGGCTATGCTCAGATCAAGTGCGAGCAACGATCTGTCGACCTGTGCACAATGGCTAGGCGGGTTAAATCAACCGGGACTTAGAATTGTCGTCATTAGTACCAGATCAATTACTGACGCACTGGCTGCAAACCCTGATTGTTCGGATTTATCAAATGCTTTGTGGATCGATTGTACTGACCATCAGCGAGTTCTCCGTTACTTCAGGCCTAAAACAAGTCGAAGCAATAATAAGCATGCTGAGTCGGGCGTCCTGACTACTCCGGTTTTTGAACACGCGGAGTCGATGGCATGAGAACAGAGAGAACGCTTCAGCTCTTTATCGTACTTACGGCAGTATTGAGTACATCGCTGCTCGGAATATCTGAGCAAAACCCAATGCTACCGGTTTTGATGGTGATGATTGGTACCCTTTCATTTGTACTGACAGACTCACTGAAGTGGATCAAGTTGCCAAAGATTATAGCTAACTTGGGAATGCTAATTATTGCCACATACACGGTGATGGAATTCATTGCGCAACCCAGTCAGCGACAGTTGTATTCCATCGCGAGACTTTTGGTGTATGTGCAAATGATCATGCTGTTTCAGGAAAAGACTTATCGAATCTTTGGGCAATTGTGTGTCTTTAGTTTGTTACAGGTTGTGGTGGCAAGTTTGCTCAGTGTCAGTCTTGAGTTTGGATTCCTGTTGTTTTGTTATGCCATCCTTGCCGTTGTAACGATGGCACTGTTTTCCAACTACAAAATGCTCAGGCGGATTCAAATGTCAAAGAGTCGCCGGACGATGGTTGTACCTGTTGAAGATGTTGTTGCTGACGACACTGAATCAAAGAATCCTTGGCTGTTTTTGCTTGGCGGTGAGTATAAGACGATAGCAAAACGGTCATATGCATCACAGCTAGACGGAATCGTCTCGAATGGTTTTTTCAAACACATGTTTGGCTCTGCTGCTGTTGTATTGCTGTTTGTCGTTGTATTTTTCTACGCAATCCCGCGTTCCGGATCTTCCGCATGGCAACATCCCGGCATGACCGGAAAACAACGTACAGGTCTGACACGCGAGATGCGGTTAGGCGGCATCGGAAATATTTTGCGGGATGACTCGCTGGCGTTGCGTGTGGTATTTATCAAGGAATCTACCGGTGAGCCATTTGAGGCTGTGGATCCGTATCTCGTTGGGACGTACCTCACCAAGTACGACACATCGGGGGATGGACATGCAAACTGGTCAGCACCGTCTGTATCCCTTCATCCTGGTACGTATGAAGTTGAATACTATAAGCAATACGATGAGCATTTAGATTATCTGGTCAGGCAGGAAATCACGTTGGAGCTCACCTATAACAATGCCCAAAGGTCGTCCCAGCCTTTACTTGTTGGAGTAGAACCATCGTTTCGTATAACGGATACCCCCGAAAAAGTTCGAAGAAATCCATATACAGGTCAGCTATTCCTCGACACGCGGTCTCGGACAGCACGTGTCGATCAAATGAGATACGAGCTAATAACGACTGCCTATGCGAATCGCAGTGGTGTGGAAGAAACGCGAACGCTTACAAATCAAAATCAGATTCAACCAATCTTCATCAAGAGTGGTCGGCAGAGACGACAGTACTATGCTGTGTACAGGGAGTGCTCGGGATACCCTGAATCGTTGTCACAACTCAAGGACTTTACTGATGTCTTATTGGAGGAAGAAGTTAATCTAGACCGATCAAATGTCACGGCGGTTTCTTCTTTTCTCTCTAACTTCTTGAGGTCCAACACGGACTACCAGTATTCACTTAGCCAGTTTGATGTGGCTTCACAGCGAAATCAGGATATGGACCCGGTGGTCGACTTTGTTCTTAATCACAAAACTGGGCATTGTGAGTATTTTGCAAGTGCATTGGCTTTAATGTTGCGTACACAGGGGTTTCAATCCCGGGTCGTCATGGGGTTTTTCGGCGGTGAATATAACCGTGTCGGAAAGCACTACCGAATGGCTAATAGCAATGCACATGCATGGGTTGAAGTCTTGATTCCACCTGCTGAAGTCGGTGAAGTAGCTATCGAATACGCGGATGCGGACTTAATGGGAGCCTGGCTGCGACTAGATCCAACGCCTTTAAGTGAGGAGACCCTGACCCGATCAATGGTGGATGATGTCGTCGATTCGTTTGAATATCTGCAGTACCTGTGGGACAACTATGTGCTTCGAATTGACCCATCTGACCAAGGTAAAATGCTCGGTGCGATGGGTCTGGAAAAGATTGGCCAAGAAAATGCCGAGTTATCTGTTCGATTTTTGCAAATGGTTGGAGTGGACTTTTCTAAAGGGTTCTTGCGAAACCTGCTAAATCCGACTGTTCTCGTTTCCATCATCATTGGTTTCGTCTTAATCCTGATCTTTGCCAAAACGGTCGGCAGGCTTGTTAAGAGGAGTAAGCGACATCGCCGGAAAAAACGCAGAAGTTTACAGTCGACTGTCGCCGTTTATCTAAAACTCGAGCAAATACTGGCTAGGCATAAGATCGTCAGACAACATCATCAAACTCAACGCGAGTTTGCGATGATTGTTGGGAGTCGCTTTTCGACTTCCGGTTTAAATGAAAACCTCTGTACTTTGCCAAAACGCATCGTTGAATTGTTCTATCGACTGCGGTTTGGTGATAACGAACTGGATGTGGAACTCGAGTCGCATTTGTTAGGTGAGTTGGCAATTCTACGGACGGCACTGGCAGAAAACTCCAAGTCGAGATAAAACAACCGTTTCACACATTGCTCAACATGTGAAGCACTGAAGTAACAATGCGGGGATCATCCGATGAAAATTGGACTTGTAGGATATCAAGGAAGCGGGAAAAGCACTTTATTTGAATGGATTACAGGTGAGACTGCAGATCCATCACAGGCTTTTTCTGCCCAGACTGCGATGGCGGCGGTACCGGAACCGCGAGTCGAACCACTTTGTGAAATCTACCAGCCCAAGAAGATCACGCTCGCCTCATTGGAAATTGTGGATACACCAGGTTTAAGTCGTGATCATTCCGGCAGTGCTCAAAAGCTGGCATTAATCAGGGAAGCCGGATGTCTGGTGATCGTTGTTGCAGACTTCGGTGGAAATGATGCAAAAGATGACATAAGCAACTTCGACGCAGATCTGTTAATCGCGGATCTTGATATCATTTCAGGTCGCATCGAACGCTTGCGAGAGCAGGTCAAAAAGCCGCGACCGGATCGCGATGAGTTACAAAAGGAATTGGAAGTGCTTGAGCCAATGCACGCTGCACTGGAGGAAGGAAAGGCGCTTCGGGATCTGGAACTCAATCCTGATCAGGAGAAGATGGTGCGGTCATTTCAGTTACTGACATTGAAGCCGCGACTAATCCTCGTGAACAGCGGAGAAGAGGCGGTGGAGCAATCGCAATATGAAGACTCTATCCCCGAGGGTGCCGATTTACTTGCATTAAATATTGGGCTCGAGCAGGAGCTCGATCAAATGGACGAAAGTGAACGGGATGAGTTCATTTCAGAAATGGGGATAGAGCGTAGTGATCGGGATCATCTAATTCGGAAGATCATGCACGTATCGGAGCAAATGTTGTTCTTCACCGCTGGTGAAAAGGAAGTTCGCACCTGGATGATCCGCAAGGGTGGTACGGCGGTCGAAGCGGCTGGAAATATTCACACGGATCTGGCACAAGGATTCATTAGGGCCGAGACGATGAACATTGACGATCTAGTAAGGCTCGGTAGTGAACGCGAGGTAAAAGCCGAAAATCTATTGAGGCGTGAACCACGTGAATATGTGATCCAGGATGGTGATATTATCACCATCCAGCACAACTAGCGTTTTGGACCGGGGCGCTATTATTCTATGTAGCGTTTTAGGATTACCGCTCGGTCAACATTGTGATTCTGACCGACTTCGAATGCAGTCGGGATAGAGCGATCGATCACATAAAAGGCCCGATGCCTTTCCGTATCACCACGGTCAGCACCAAGCTCCTGACCTAAACGGTTTCGAGAATCGACTTCGAAATAACCGACCGTGATCCATGTCGCGTAGACGTTAGATTTCGTCGTTACGTTATTTTGTATCTTTGTTAGATCCTGATATCGGAAGTGAGAATTTCTGCGCACGTCACGGGATTTATCTGTGGCATTAACATAGCTGTTCATCAGCAACGGGATGCGATTTGGAGGGATATTTCCTGCCCCGCCGGCCATCGTAATTGCGTTTGACCGTAATAGCGTTGTTTCGACATCCGGTCGCTCCATAGAGGACAAGGGTACGAGGTCGCCACTGCCACTAGGTCTAACAGGATTGGCGAAGAACGTCGGGATACCAGGATTGAACGAGGTAATGTTGTCCCCTGCACTGCCATAACCTCTACGGCTGTCGGTAAATCCGACTCGGGTATTTGCAACTGACGAAGCAAAAGGGGCATGCGCATGATGCAGGCTATTTCGATTGATGGCATTCGTCGGGACGCCGATAGCTGTATTTGGAGTATCCTGGAAACGAATATTGGGCTGATTGAACAATGCCTGCCAGATGACAGAATCATAAACCGTATTTACGTTTATCTTTCCCGGATCGCGCATTCGCGATACCCAGTTAAATGGTGGGTAATAATGGTCATTACCGGCACGAAACTGACCAAACAGAGCTGGGTTTAGGAATGTTTGTGCCCCGATGAAGGGAGACGGTACGCTCACGAATTCAAAAATTCGATGTAAGTTTGCAGCGGTATTTCCGGCTCCACCGCCGACATTCGGATTGTTCGTGGACTCGAAAAAATTCATGAGATGACCAAACCGTGAATTTCCAGGTGCAGCACCACCGGGTGGATTGTATACATCGACATTCCGAGCAAGTGAAAATCGCCTGAGTAACTGAGATGAGCGGGTATGTGGTACCTGCATTAATTCGTACGAGCTGACGAATGGCCGGTTTAGCCATGTAAGCCAGGGGAATGGATGTCCATTACCGTTTATGTGATCTGGATCACCTAGGTTATTCGCATTTACGCCAGCACCAGCGAGATATGGTCCATACCCGCGGTTCAGGTAACCGAGCGTGTTGAGTAGATCGTAATTGAAAATATGATCTGCATTAGCTGCTTGTGGGCTTACAGCTTGATTCTCAATATTGCTTCTGTCGTGAGACCATATATCTCGTGCAGTGATCGGTTGTACGGGTATATTTGGTGGACGGTCACCACGTTGATGAGCACGGAATCGCACACCTTCGTTAATGGGATTGTTCATCACATCCGCATCCATCGAGTCGGATGTAACTCCGTTGAAGGATGTAACATCAACGCTCATAGCATCTAGCGTGCGGTATGGATTTGTTGCAGCGTCGTAGGGTACAAGTGGATTTGCTAGGCGGTGTAGGTATGCGAGGGCGTATTTTGGTCTTGTGCCACCGCTGCGGTCGAGCAAGGCTTGTCTGCTCAATCCAGTGACCGGGTCATTTATGAATCGCTGATCAAGCGGTTCATCCAGAGGTGGATCGATATCGGGTTCGGTATCACCATTAAGATCGCCGAACACTGTTTGATATCCATTGACTGGTTCTGTCACGGTTAGTGAGGCGGATTGTGGTTGATCATTGACATTTAGCTTCATGTTGATCGGCACGGCGATTGGCCGTAATAACCCGTTATTAGTGGCATCTCCCCAACCACCTGGGTTGTTGTACACGCGTACCTGATTTGCCACAGTTGGATCCGGGTCGGGTACCAGTTCGATTCGGCGGGTGTTGGGAATATCCAATCCGGCCAAACCACCGCCAGAAACAGCATTAGTTGTACGGCCAAGGAGGGTCACGTATCTGTTATTAGCCATTTGCTTACCCGCGGAGCCAACGACCCCGTAACGCCCCGGTAGAATCGGTGCAATATTTAAGCTCGTATAGAACTGTTCGCGACCATGCTGACGACCTGATGGAATAATGGCATTTTGTTGTGGATCAACAAAGTAGATACCGCGTTCGTAGTTATCCGAATCAGGTTGTGCATCCGCATTTGGA
>JAKUOW010000193.1 GCA_022451045.1 Pirellulales bacterium
AGGAGCGGGAGGTTCCTTCACTGATTGGAACGGTACGGCCACCATTCATGGTGGCGAAGGTGTGGCTACCACGCCACAACTGCTAAACGAAATTATTGCCATCACTCAGGGCAATTAAATCACTAACGGGTCGTTAGCATCAATCATTCGTTCTGTAAGATTATTCACCGGCGACCGTCTTGGCAATAATGTCATCAAGTGCCTTGAGCCCAATTACACGGTCTACTTCATAGTATCCGGCATGGTAATGGACAACCTTGCCGTCAGCGTCAATGACAACAAACAGCGGTAACTTCGCACCTGCTTTACGCGGATCGCCGATCCGTCCAATAAAGCCCTTCGAGTCGCCAACTATCGAATAGGTTAGGTTCATAAAACTGGCAAATTTCCGTGCTCCCACCCGTACTTTGCTACGTTGCGTGGGGTCCTCCAGCAGCGGATTACAGACAACACCAACGACCTGAACGTCTTTGTCCTTATAGCGTCGCAACAGAAAATCCAAGTATCCGACCTGACCGTACGGTTCGGCGAGCGGTGAATCTTTATATTCCCAAAAGTGCAGGATCGTCACCTTGCCTTTTAGAGTGTCGGCATTCAATTCGGCTCCTCGATAGGTATCGAATTCCAGGTCACCAAAATCTCCGAGGCTCTTATTCATTGCACGTTCGGCAAGTACAGCCACGCTGTTGTTACGACCTTTTTGATTTTTAATATCGTCGGCGAGTGTTTGACCAATAGATTCAAGCGGTGTTTCGACGCTGACTTTAACGAGTCGTTCCACGTTTTCACGTAACAATGCCAGTTGTTCATCACTCCAGTTGATCTCGCGTGCCTGTTTTTCCACCCCAAGCCGGCCGCGGAATTTCAAAAACACATCAAATGCCGTTGCCATTTTGCGTTCCAGATTATCATCCAGATCAATTTGCTGAACCAATTTAAGATCCAAGTCATGCATCAGACCACGTCCAAGCACAACACGTTCGTTAAGTGACAGCACCTGCGTGCCGGACTTGCTGACCCAAATGGTTCGCTTCACGCCAATATTAGTGAATCCGACGATACGCCATGCCGGAATCCCACCAACTGCTTCTTCTTCAATAACACGATACGTGACAGCGCCTTGTTTCCATGATTCATCTGCTTTGATTTCAGTCCCGTTAAGTCTGGGCATTGCAATTGGCACAAATCCGGTGCGTTCTTCCTCAAATTGATAGAGTACGGCAGGCCCGCGAATAGCGTCTACACCTACAAACAAGCCACGGCTATCGGTGGACGACCAGTCCGCGGTACCAAATCGCATCGGCCAACTCAATTCGCCGCGACCATTTTCTGATACAACCCAATAACTTCTTCCCGATTGACCATCAGCACTCATTTGCAGAACGGCTAGCTTTATCTTCTTTGTCGTTACTTCAGCTTCACCCTTATCAGCAATCATCGTCCCTTCATATAGATAAAGCTCTGCAGATTCTGCAGTTGAAGCCATTTGGAGGCCTACGACGACTGTCAACAACGCAAGATAGGATCGGAGTAAACGCAAGTTCATATACAAGTTCTTTTTCTTGGGAATTGGAGTGCCGCGTTGAAACGAATCGCGTTCGTTTCAGTACCAGACATGGCAACAAATAACCTACGGCAGGAGAGTGGGCGCCATGTTCCTTTAATCACTCATTCTAACCCAGGGCGAATATCATTGCGACCATGCCCGTGTGCCGGTTGCAGCCTACAAAATCAAGGCTATACTACCTGTTTGCGGCATAAGTTATTTACGACGTCAGTAAAGACTCCGCTTGATAAAACGCCTGTAAATACAGGTTTAAACCTAAGATGGTTTGAAGGAATAAGCAAATGGCTCGCGTATGTGAGATTTGTGGAAAGAGAACCCAAAAGGGTAACTCAGTAGAAACACGTGGTAAGGCCAAATACCTTGGCGGTGTCGGTACCAAGATTACCGGAATCACTCGCCGGGATTTCAAACCGAATCTACAACGTGTCAGAATCACAACGGCAAACGGTACGAATAAGCGTATTCGTATCTGCACCCAGTGTCTACGAAGTGGTGCTGTGACACGAGTCGTTCGTCGCAAACCGTTCAACCTAAGCGATACGGTTAAATCTGGCTAACTGAACGGACCACTTAGTTAGCTCGACCAGCTCAAACGGCGTGGTGCGCATAGTGCCACGTCGATTTTTTTATGGACAACAACTCATAAGCGGCCACTTTATCTGATGAGTCTCTCAAAAGAAGATGTACAACGCGTCTCATTGCTTGCTCGACTGAAACTCAGCGACGATGAGCTTACAACGATGACC
The DNA here is from genome assembly GCA_022451045.1 of Pirellulales bacterium. GTDB lineage: Bacteria > Planctomycetota > Planctomycetia > Pirellulales > Pirellulaceae > UBA11883. Next base: position 2,314 of record JAKUOW010000193.1, read on the forward strand.
GAGCAACTCGGGCAGATCGTAAGTTACATCGACAAACTGTCAGAACTGGATACCGAGGGCGTTAAACCTATGGCGCATGCACTTGATCTGACGAACGCTCTGGTGGATGACGAGCCGCACGAGAGCCTTCCACGAGAAAAAGCTCTTCAAAATGCTCCGAGAAGTGACGACGAGTGCTTCCGCGTTCCGGCGGTCCTTGGAGAATAACGCACAACACGATGATTGACCTATCAGCCACATCGCTACTTGCCAAACTTCAAAGCGGTGAAGTGTCTTCTGAGGAAGTCACCGCGGCATTTCTCGACAGAATCAACGCTGTCGAATCACGCGTTGGCGCCTTCTTAAAAGTAAATTCCGAATCTGCAATGCAGGCAGCACAAGCAGTAGATAAAAAACGTAGATCCGGCGCACCGCTTGGCAAACTCGCGGGAATACCGATAGCAGTGAAGGATATCCTCTGCACAGAAGGGGAAGCGACGACCTGCGGCTCACGCATGCTTGAGCATTACGTCCCACCATACAACGCAACGGTTGTTGAGCATCTACTCGCGAGCGATGCCATCGTGATTGGACGGACAAATATGGACGAGTTCGCGATGGGTAGCTCCACAGAGAATTCTGCCTACAAACCAACTTCCAATCCATGGGATCTTGAACGTATCCCCGGCGGCAGCAGTGGCGGCGCAGCAGCTTGTTTGGCCGCTGCCATGGCACCACTTTCCATCGGCACAGACACGGGAGGCTCCATCCGTCAGCCGGCAGCACTATGTGGAGTCGTTGGCTTAAAGCCAACATATGGTCGTGTCAGCCGTTTTGGGTTAGTCGCCTTTGCAAGCAGCCTTGATCAGGTTGGACCCATGGCGACGACCGTAGAAGATACTGCATTGCTCCTTGAAACCATTGCAGGGCATGATAGACGAGACAGCACATCAGCCAAAATCGATGTGCCTCAATACACTGCCAGTGTTAATTCACCGCTTGAGAATCTCACCATTGGTGTCGTACCGTCGCACTATCAAGATGGGCTGGATACCGAAATAGAATCCGCTGTGAAAGAAGCTATCCGCGTGTATGAATCACTTGGCGCAAGAATCAAAGAGATTGAAATGCCCCACGCGCAATACGGCATTGCGACGTACTACTTCATTGCACCATTCGAAGCATCCGGCAATCTTGCCCGATACGATGGAGCGCATTACGGTTACCGTACTGACCAACAGACTATGCTGGACGAACTGTCAGAGGAAGCTAACCAAACTGATGGAGCAGGGGAGTCACCGCTTGTGCGGATGTATCGCAAATCCCGCTCCGAAGGATTTGGCTCGGAAGTGCAACGCCGTGTTATGCTTGGCACCTATGCTTTGAGTGAAGGCTACTATGACGCTTACTATCTCAAGGCACTAAAAGTTCGACGGTTGATCCGCGCAGATTATGATTCTGCCTTTGATCAGGTCGACTGCATTCTTGGACCGGTAACTGCATCACCGGCATTTCGTCGCGGGGAGAAAACCAACGACCCGCTCGCGATGTACCTGGAAGACTTGTATACCGTAAATGCAAATCTTGCCGGTGTTGCAGGTATCTCTCTACCGTGTGGATTGACTTCTGAAAACCTACCGATCGGACTCCATCTTCAAGCCGCTCCTTTCCAGGAAGAAAAGCTGTTGAAAGTGGCAAACATGTATCAGTCCGCAACGGACTGGCATACACGGAGGCCGGAAATCCAGTGACAAATCCACCATATGATGTAATCATCGGACTCGAAGTGCATGTCCAGCTACGCACGAACACAAAGCTGTTTTGCCGGTGCAGTACGGAGTTTGGAAATCCTCCAAACACGCAGACATGTCCTGTTTGTCTGGGTTTACCTGGGGCCTTACCGGTCATGAATCGTAAGGCATATGAGTTGTCCGTTAAAACCGCACTAGCACTTAACTGCAACATTCCTAACTTCACAAAGTGGGATCGTAAACAGTATTACTATCCGGATCTGCCCAAAGGATACCAGATAAGCCAGTTTGATTTACCAATGAGTGAAAACGGCTATCTGGCCATCAGTTCTCCCGACGGAGAATTCGAGGATAAAAATGTGGGAATCATTCGGGCTCACCTGGAAGAAGATGCCGGCAAGAGCATGCATGATGAGGCGCAGGGACTTGCCGATACAAGGATTGACCTGAATCGAACAGGGACGCCACTGCTGGAAATCGTTAGTGAACCTGACATGCGTAGTGCCGAAGAAGCTCGTGCGTATCTGCAAGAACTTCGACTACTGCTTACCTATCTGGACGTTTCAGACTGCAATATGCAGGAGGGTAGCTTGCGAGTTGATGCAAATGTCAATCTGCATGTGCACACCGAAACCGATGAAAAAATCGCCACTCCCATCGTCGAAGTAAAAAACATGAACAGCTTTCGGGCTGTGGAACGAGCACTTCACTACGAAGTAAAGCGGCAATATGAAATCTGGCAGGAGACGGGCAACCGTATCGGCGATGTCCCAAAGCAAACGCGTGGATGGGATGATAACGCTCAACTCACACGCGCTCAGCGTGAGAAAGAGGAGTCGTCGGATTATCGATACTTCCCAGACCCGGATCTGGTGCCTGTAACGATTACAAACGAACAGGTTGAAGCATTCCAACAACAGATTCCAGAGTTACCAGCCGCGTTACGCGAGAAACTGGTTGATGAGTTTTCGCTTACTCCATACACGGCTGATGTAATCGTCAATCAAGGCCCGGAGGTCGTTGCTTATTTCCAATCACTTGCTGAACACACGGGAGATGCGAAACAATCTGGAAACTGGGTACAGGGCGAAGTCCTGAGAGTCTTGAAAGAAGAAGATTGGGAGCTCAGTGAATTCCCTATTTCAGCCGAAGGCCTCGCCGATTTACTCAAAGCGATCCAGCAGGGTGAATTGAATAATTCACGTGGCAAGGAAGTATTCTCTGAAATGCTATCTGCCGGTACAAGCGCTGCCGATGCCATGGCTGCACTTGGAATCGAAAAGGTTGATGACTCGGCACTGGAGGACCTCTGCCGTGAAATCGTAATGGCCAATCCCAAAGTCATTTCCGATGTGCAATCCGGTAACGAAAAAGCTGTCGGAGCTTTGATCGGCCAGGCCAAACAGAAAAATCCAAACGTAAACCCCGGTCAGGTGCGTCAAATCTGCCTCGATATTATTAACGCATTGTAGCCCGCAAGTATCTTGAGCCCGCTGCATGAACGACTTTGCCAATCTTTCACCTGATGAGCTGAATAAGATCGACAAGAGTCGAGTCTGGCATGCGTTTACGCAAATGTCGGAATATCAGCCGTTCATCATCGAGCGTGCAGACGGTGTATATCTCTATGATGTTGACGGCAAGCAATATATCGATGCAGTTAGCAGTGTTTGGTGCAACGTGCATGGACACTGCCATCCGTATCTGAATGAGGCGATTTATGCGCAGTTGCAAAAAGTCGCCCATGTCACATCCCTCGGAATGTCTAACCCTACGACCATCGAATTTGCAAACCAGTTGGTCAACATCACTCCCGACGGACTTAATCATGTCTTCTTTTCCGGTGACGGTGCAAGTGCTGTAGAAGTTGCCTTGAAAATGGCGTTCCAGTATTGGCATCAGCGGGAGAATCCTAGACCTCTAAAGACCAAATACATCGCGTTGGAACTTGCATACCACGGAGACACCTTAGGAAGTGTCAGCGTCGGCGGAGTGAAACGCTTTCACGAGATGTTCGAACCGTTGCTGTTTGATTGCATTCGCATCGACTTACCCGATACCTACCGATTGCCTGAGGGCATCGCTGCCGATGAATGTTGCAATCATTACCTCGAGCAAGTAGAGGCGGTCCTAAAGAGCGATCACGAAGAAATCGCCGCATTAGTCGTCGAACCAATCGTTCAAGGTGCAGCCGGACTTGTAATGCAACCGGCCGGATATCTTGCCGGCCTGCGTAAATTGACAAGACAATACGACGTCTTGTTGATTTGTGATGAAGTGGCAGTTGGCTTCGGTCGAACCGGCACCATGTTTGCATGTGAGCAAGAAGACGTTCAGCCGGATTTACTATGTCTGGCCAAGGGAATCACAGCGGGCTATCTGGCCATGAGCGCCACGCTTGCGACGACACAGATTTGGAATGCTTTCCTGGCACCAAGTCATCAAGCAAAAACGTTTTTCCACGGACATACCTATGCAGGCAATCCCGTTGCGGCCGCTGCTGGAATTGCATCTCTGGATTTGTTTAAAACAGAAGCAACGCTTGATAACGTCAATCGGCGAGCCAAACAACTAACCGAGCGACTAGAGACTCTAAGCAAACATGAAATCGTCGGTGACATTCGTCAACGCGGGCTCATCGCGGGCATCGAGCTTGTTGCTGACCGTGAAAGCAAGCAGCCCTTCGATGCTCAGCTGTCCGTAGGACCTAAGATTTGCAAGCAATTGTTAAGGTACGGTGTATGGATACGTCCATTACGCGATGTGTTGGTTATCATGCCACCGCTGTGTATCTCGGAAGAACAGCTAAATGAAGTCGTCGACGCAATCGATAACGCGATTGGCGAGTTTTGTCAAAACTGTGCGCCGTGAAACCGAGTGTGATGGAGTGAGTCACTGGGCACGAGATCTGGTGCCCTGTGGTGAACCAGAAATCGCGATTCCTGTTGGCAGTGGCCGACCGGCACAACTGTAACCAAGCTCGAAAAGCTTGGATTGGATGAGCCTGAATTTCTCAAAGCTCTCAGGATAAACCCAAATGGTAATTGTCGTCGTTTCCGGTCGGTGCCCTTGTACTTGTCGTAAGAATGCAGAACCGGCAATTACTGCACTTGCAGTCTCTGCTCCCATATTCGGGTCGACTGGATGGAGCTCAAAACGACGCAGCCCAACATAGGATCTCATGTGAGGAGTCCCATGTCGGGAACGCTCGACTGCCGTGGTTGTGCCAAGTTCATAGTGCATCCGAAAGCCATCAATCGGAACAAGCGT
>JAKUOW010000194.1 GCA_022451045.1 Pirellulales bacterium
ATTATCTACAACGATATCCGGATCTACACCGTGGCCTTCAATCAACCACTCACCCTCCGGACCATAAACTCCGGTTTGAGCGGCAGATGAGAAACCGGTATCCACCAACCGGTTGTTGATACTCAACCAGATTTCACCGCCCCAGGTTCTGGTTCCAATAACCTTTCCCAGACCCAGCCGTCTAAATCCTTCAGAGAATGCCTCACCATCCGAGGCGGTCTTTTCATTGCACAACACCACAATGTGGCCACGAAATGCATGTTGCATGTTCCAATAGGGCTTTCCAACTCGAGGCTTCCAGTAGAACCATGCCTGACGCATGAGCTTCTCAAGAATCCAGCTGTCTATATTTCCACCACGGTTATGTCGGACATCCACAATCAAGCCTTGTTTGTGAAACACCGGATAGAAATCTCGCGCCCATCGGCCAATATCTGCCGTGCTCATAGCACGTAAGTGAACATAACCAATTTTGCCATTACCAACCTTTTCAACCTGTTCACGGCGGGTTAATTCCCACTGGTCATAACGAAGAGCTGCCTCTTGTGATATGCGTATTGGCTGCACGATTACATCACGTACAGCTTCGTTATCAAAGTCTTTAACCGTCAACAGGACTTGTCGCCCGGCTTGCCCTCGAAGCAGCCGATTAATGTGATCTACCGATAAGACATCAACACCATTGATCGACTGAATGATACTACCAACCTTTACATCTACTTCCGGGCGAGCAAGTGGTGACAACTCTTCTGGGTAGTCCGGATCATTTCGGTATATGTGGTCCACTACATATCCGCCAACTTGCTGATCCTTCCTTAATACCGCTCCTAATGAAGAGGGAAATACCGACAGGTCATCGCTGCGATGATCGCCGCCACGCACATAGATATGCAAGGCTTCCAATTCCCCACAGAGTTGTTCGATCAGGTCATTTAGTTCGGCGCGATCCGTTACTCGTTCGACGAGCGGTAAGTGTCTCTCAAGCAACTCTTTCCAATTGGCACCGTGTAGATTCGGATCATAGAAGTAGTCCCGCTCCATGCGCCATGCATCAACCAGCATTTGCTTCCATTCCGCTACTGGGTCAATCACGAACGACCAACCATTTTGTGATACCACGGCTTTGCTCATATTTGACGGACCACGACCATTCGCATCAAACACGTACAGCGAATTTGATTTTCGAACGGTGGCTTTGGAGCGATTGGAGTTAAGTTCGAATGATTGAATGTCGGACATCACCGTCACTGGTTCCGAATCGTGCTTTCTCTCCAACGACATCAGCGATTCCGGACCTCCGGAAACCGATGAAGCACTCGTCCAATAAAGATGTGATTTCGAAGCCACCAGATCGTCATAATTCCCGGCAGCAACCGGTAAACGCGAAATCCGTGCCGTTATTCCTTTCAATTCGATCTCAATGGACTTTTCATCTTGTTGCTTCTGATCGTCCTCCCTTTTTTCCTTTGAATCTGAGTCTTTCGAGTTCTTCGCATCGGGAGTCTCATTATCAGTATTTCCATCCAATAATTCGTTTGGAGCCAAGAACGGCGACGTCAGTCCATTCCGCAAGGCGAGCTGAAAAATCTGAGTACGCTTATCAAAGTACGGCTCTGGTTGGAGATTGCCCCACGGGCTTCGAACCGAAGAAACGAGGTTTCGATCCGACAAAAAATAGAGCCACTTACCGTCAGGACTCCAGGTCGGTGAATAACTCTCCGTTCGTTCGGTAGTAACGGGAATTGACGCCTGTTCTTTTACATTCCAAATCCACACTCTCGACATTTGATTATCGCCGTTGGCCACATAGGCGAGCCACTGACTGTCATGCGACCACTGCAAATCGTAGAAGTTGTACATATCGGAAGTATCGATGCGGCGGGTTTTTCCGGCTTCAACATCGTGAATCCAAAGATGAAAGTTCTTATCCGTAAAGGCAAACCACTTGCCATCCGGTGAAGGATTCGGTGCATATCGAAAGATATTTCCATTGTCCGTCAGTTGTTCAGGGGCAGTATTTCCTCGCGCGTTGAATTGCCAAAACTCCATTTCTCCTGACTCATCAGAGAGTGCCAAGATCTCGTTGGAACCAGGCATAAAGCTGACACTTCGATATCGCACGCCTTGCTTTCTGGTCACCTGCACAGCACGACCAGAACCAGTAGGCAATACAAATACGTGGCCGCGTGCGGCAACGGCTAAGCGTTTGCCATCTGTACTAAGTGAGTAGGAATCGAGATAGTCCATCGGTTCTTCAATCCACTTCTCACGAGTATGTTCAAAGTCCGACACCAATTTGATGGAAACAACAGATGGCTTAGGATCTGCAAGGTCGACGAGCATCAAGTCAGCTCCCAATTGATAGACTATTCGACCGTCATCTAACGCCGGACCCATCACATCGAATCCTTTGTGTTTTGTGACTTGTTGCAAATCAGTCCCGTCCAGCTTCATGGACCAAAGATTCATCGTGCCATCACGATCACTAGCGAAGTAGACGCGTTGATTCCAGATCATGGGCTCTCTACTTGTGCCGGTATAGTCCGCGGTTAATGGAATAGCCTCGGGTTGACCGTCATAGTAGATCCAGAGGTTTTCAACCGAACCACCGTGATAACGCTTGGTACTGCTGCTCTGTTTCGCAAGTCGGGTAAACACCATCCCGCGTTGCTTCGGAGTCCAGTCGGCATCGGAAGCTTGTGCAAGTGGAATACGTTCTTGTTGAAGTGTATCGGGGTGCACAAGCACCAATTGCGTATTGGGCAGTGTGGAGAACCGGCGCGTCGCATAGAGCACACGGCCTTCGGGAGACCAACCTCTTACTCGCACACCAGATGTCTCGCCGTCGTAGGTGATACGTCGCGGCCTGCCTCCGTCAATCGGCAAAACGTAAATCTCTCGCGGCCCTTCATATGACGCGGAATAGGCTACCAGCCGTCCGTCCGGCGAAATGGCCGCATCCAATTCTTGCTCCAGATGACTTGTCAATCGAATGGCATTACCACCTGCCGCACTTACTCGCCACAGATCACCTTCAGCTGTAAACACGATCGTATCGCCGTGAATTGATGGGCGTCGAAAGTACCCTCGTTCTGCGACAACCATCTCAGCAGTAGAGAGAAGACTAACGAATAAGAAAATCAGAGATCGAATTTCCATGTTACTTTTTCCAATAGGATGTACACGCGTGCGCATCGGAGCGCCTATCTGCGGTTTAATCTGAATATCGCTGTTGTAACTTGATTGCTAGCGCCTTGGTATATGTGGCACGACCTTCGGCACTTAGATGTTGGTTTGCAAACAACTCGCCACTCATTCCCCAAGGCATCGGAATCCAATCATTCAGACCAAGTTGATTTACCGTGTTATCGTTAAGCGACAGAATGGCCAACATTAACTTTCTTGTTGAAATCTCCAAAGGGATTGGAGTTATAAGAAGGTCGACCGAACAACCTGATGCTCGCAGTTTCGCGATAATCGTTGGATCAATATTTGTCAAAATCTGATGCTCTGTGTGTTTGATGTCTAAAACATCGTTAGTTCCATCCTCTATCAGCCGTACCGAATGCAATGGAGGATTCGGATCTGCAAACGTACCGCTTCCCAAATCCATTGCATGAATAAGTCCACTTGAGTCTCCGTGTGCGACTCCAAACGAACCAGGCAATGGCCACGTAAGCAAGCGACCCATCAGAGCTCGCACGGAATACCTTATTTGGCGTTGTATGCTTAACGTCTGCTGGACTCCCGTCAGACCTTTTGAACTAAAGCCCGCGAGATTTGAATCGTATCGTTGGAATGAAATTGGATTAATCGTAACGATGATGTGAGGACGATGATCATCGGTTGAATCTGTGATTTGATCAAGGATGACCTCGAGCTGTCCATTGATCGTTTCCGGTCCACAAGCAGCCATGACAGCGACAGATACAACGGATTGTCCAGTTGCTTGCTGCAGTCCGCTTGCATCAATATCGTTTAAGGCTGTGGAATCTCCGAGAAATACAATGTCCTTGTTGATGGCTCGGTGGGTGCGTGACATCTGCTCCCTAACCACTGTGAACTCTACATTCCCAAGTCGCCCATCTGCTTCATCAATCCCATCCACACTCATACCTGCTGCAGCACCAAAGAGAAGCAGCAGGATTAAGCCACCTTTCACATGTTTCAGTATCAACAACAGGTCTTTCAACGGTGACGTCCTTATATGGTCTTAGAACTGAAAGTAAATGAACTGTGTTTCAAATGCTTGAAACATGGAAATGGAAATCAACCATAGTACGGCCAGTGTCGTGCTAAATACGATTGGTTCACGCAGCCACCTTCTCATTCTCTGCTTGCGATCCAACTCGATGAATGCATCAACCGTAAGTACCAGTGTCAGCAGACATAAAAATGTAACGATGAAACGAGTGTGGAATTCAAGCAGGGTGAAATCTGAAAATTGGCGAGAGGCAAGGGCGATAATGGATTCTCCTTGAGCTCTAAAGAGCCACCAACTAACGAGGATCCAAAGCAACGTGGCTGATCTCAGGATGATTTGCCGCACCACACTTACGTTCGTTTTCCATCGCTCGCTGAGAGCCAGGTGATATAGCACGAGTATCAATCCGTGGCCAACACCCCACCAGATGAAATTCCACGATGCTCCGTGCCAAAGTCCGCCAAGGATCATGGTGACCATTAGATTTCTGACAAGCAGCGACTTTGATCCTCTATTTCCACCTAACGGAATGTAAAGGTAATCTCTTAGCCACGTACTTAGAGACACATGCCACCGTCGCCAAAAATCACTTGGATTCGCTGCGAAATACGGTTGCCGAAAATTGTCTATCAACTCGATCCCAAGTAATCCTGCAGCGCCCTTTGCAATCAGGCTGTAAGCATAAAAGTCGGCATAGATTTGAATCGAGAAGAACAATACAGCCAGAATCGATGACCAGCCGTTAGTATTATTTTCGTGAAATCCAATGCTCACAAATCCGCTACACGTATTGGAAACCAGAATCTTCAGCAAAAAGCCGTAGCTCATGGACAAGACCGACGTTTTAACAAGATCATAAGTTAGTTCACGGGCCTTGTGGAATTTTGTCAATAGCCTGTCTGCTCGCTCGATGGGACCTGCCACTAATTGTGGGAAAAACGATATGTAAGCGAGAAAGGTAACGAGATTTGCTTCCGCCGTTACCTTGCCACGATAAACATCAATGGTGTAGGCCATTGATTGAAATGTGTAGAACGAAATTCCGACCGGTAAGACGATCGGTAATGTATCAAGGCCATTCTCGATACCGGCCACTTGAAGCAACTGAGAGAGACTCTCAATGAAAAAGTTGTAGTACTTAAATACCCCAAGCAAGCACAGGTTTGCCGTCACGCTAAGGGCAACAAGCCGTTTTCGTTTAGCGGTGGCACCGGCTGAGCCAGAGAGTTTCTTGCCGATAATGAAATCGAGCAGGCTCGAGCCTGCAATCAACACGAGGAATCGCCAATCCCACCATCCATAGAAGAAGTAACTGGCAACGAGTATCAGCGCATTTTGCGCACGGTAACGAATCCCGAGCAGCCAATACAAGCATACGATGGACGTAAAGAAAACGATGAATTCAATTGAATCAAAAGCCATACTGACCTGAATCGCTTATGACTTAGGCAACCGGATTTCCCCAGTGCTCCCGGTAGCGTCGCCCAAGCAGCTCATTCACCTCCTGATCCATTGGAACGGATTCCGTTGCAGGATCAAAATCAAATGATCGCCCGAGTCTCACCGCGATATTACCCAAATGGCAGAGTGACGAAGTGAGATGTCCAATATCGATATCCGCATTAGGCGTCTTTCCCGTACGGACACAATCCAGAAAATTGGCGACGTGCTTCGGTGCGTTTTGAGCCTCAGGAACTATATCGACATCAATCTTCACATTCCGTTCACCAAGCACCTGTATCTTCCCTCGACGGCTTAAGTACATCTGTCCCTTGGTACCGTATACTTCAACACCACTGTCCGTGTTATGCGGATAATTTGTCGACCAAAGGCGCTGTTCGTAAATCAAAATACGCTGACTGCCAGTCTCACCGTCACCTGGGTATTCAAATGCCACTTGCTGCGTATCAGGAAACTCCTGATCATCGTCAAAGAAATACTTGCCACCTACAGCAGTCACCTTTGAGGGATGCGTTTCAACTCCGAGCGCCCATCTGGCATAGTCAATATCGTGAACACCGTCATTGCCCATATCACCGGTCCCAAAGTGATACCACCAGTGCCAGCCGCCATTTACACGGTTGTTTTGATACGGGATCATTTCACACGGACCAACCCACAAGTCGTAGTCCAAATGATCCGGTGGCTCACTAGGTTGTTGATGCCCTATGTTTCCTCGGCGCTGTATATTCCAGGCTTTGACAACTTTCACATCACCGATAATGCCATCGCGAAGCAGCTTCATCGCATCAATTAGCATTGTAGTACTACGCACCTGAGTGCCATGCTGAACGATGACATTGTTACGTTTGGCAGCTTCGACCAATAAGCGTCCTTCTCTCACATTATGAGAGCACGGCTTTTCAACATATACGTGTTTTCCTGCGTCACATGCAAGGATTGCAGCCGGACTATGCCAATGGTCGGGGGTGGCAACAATAACAGCATCCAAGTCATCATCATCGAGCATCTCGCGCATGTCACTGCACGTTTTCGGTTTTTCACTCGGAATGGAGATCGCTGAGCCCAAACGTTTCTCATTCGCATCACAAAGCCAAGAGAGCTTTACGGAAGGACTATTTTTGAAGAGTCCAGCTAAGTAATTCCCACGTCCTCCGCAACCAATCAGGCCAACATTTAGTGGCTTCAAGGCATCGTTAGCTCGGGCGGGCAACATTCTCGACGCCGTAATCGAAGCGGCTGAAATCGCGGCTGACTGTTTTAGGAAGTCACGTCGTTGATTCATGCGTTTTTGACCAGTCTAAATCTGAGAAAAAATATGACAAGATTTCTGATCGAATCAAAACACCATACCGATTACGGGGTTTAATTCAGATCAATTGTTTTGCAATTGTTAGGTCACAGTGGCAATCGTGGTCGTGCAGCCACTGTGGCCGTCTTTTATAATATGAGCTTATCACATTCGCCTCTGTTGGATCTTGGAATTACACGATGTCTCATAAAATCACCGTACTCTTCTTCCTAATTGCACTTGGAACGACATTTGCCGTGACGTATATCGACAAAAACACGGCTGAAGAGGCTGGCCCGGAAACCGCTGAAGAGAAGGAAGCGCGTGAAGCGCGTGAAGCCCAGCTTGAAGGAA
>JAKUOW010000195.1 GCA_022451045.1 Pirellulales bacterium
CCACTCGCCATCATACACATTCTTATGTGTCGACTACCGCCCCGCATTCCACGCCTCGCGACTAATTTCATATTGAAAGTCATCATATTCTGCCACCCGTACACGAGCTGTCCGCGTCATACCCACCTTTTCCGCAAGTGCATAGGATGCGGTATTTAATACATGCATCTTTGCAAAGATCAGATCGGCTTCTCTGTTTTCAAACGCCCAGTCAACTAGATGCCTCGCCGCCTCGTATCCGTATCCCTGTCGCCAAAACAAGGGATCAAATCTCCACCCAATTTCCAGTCCTTCTTCCCGGCGCACGAAACCACATAATCCCATCAACCTATCATCAGCCTTATGCCAAACAGCCCATCTACAAACACCGTCGTGCACCAGTCGTGCTCGTTCCTCTTCGATGAAACCTCTAACCCGCTTAATACTCCACGGGCCATCAATATATCGCATCACCTCTTCTTTCTCACAGATCGATAACATCGCCGCAGTTTCCTGTTTACGCCACGGACGAAATTCCATTCGTTCTGTACTCTCCGGTGCTTTCATCACCACACTACATCACTTTCTCAAGAACGCCTAAGAGAGTCGCAACCATTATTTGCATTAACATCCGTTACAATTGGGTTATCAAACCAGAAACAACAAAATTGGTGACCGCAAATGAATATCTGTAGAGTCTCAGCTCTTATCAACCCGCTTGTTGCAATCACTGCAATCGCATTATTGCTATTTTGTTTCGCCAATTTACAAAGTGAAGAACCTGAATCAATAAGTATCACGGAAGCAAAAGCACGTGTTTCTATCCTCGAGTCAGTTTACTTATCAACGTTACATAATGTGCATCGCAAGTACTTCAATTCAAACACCGATCGACTTCCCGTACCGAGTAGAGTGTTGGAAGACGTCTTCTTTTCAGTGGACCAGCAACACGGCACCAAGAGCCGCTGGATCGCGGTTAACGCACCGGCGATGAATCTCGAACATAAACCCAAGGATGGTTTTGAAAAGCGCGCCGCAAAGGAACTCGCAAAAAAGACTCGCTATGAAGAAGTTGATAATGGAATTTATTATAGCGCCAGGTCCATTACCTTATTTGCCTCTTGTCAAAAATGTCATCTAAGTGCTCTCGCACAACAAAGCTCCGGACGTCGTGTAGCTGGTTTAGTTGTTTCTCTTCCATTAATGCCGAAAAAACCAAAAGAAGACACAAGGCAGAGTAAATGATCGTGCACACACGCCTAATCGCTTGTTTCGCAGTGCTGGTCACAGTTCAGCTAAGGGCACAAACACCATTGTCGATCAAAGATGCGCGAGTAATTGTTACCGCACACGATTTTAATAGATGCGATCCATTCCCGGGTATCGGAGATTTTGGTTGGCCCGGCAACATCCAACGCGCTTCCAATGGGGACTTGCTCCTCGTACACTCCTGGGGGTATTGGCACGCATCGTTCGCTTCACCCCGCCTGCTCGAGAAGGAGACGTATCGACGATATAAAGCAATCGGTTGGCCTGTGGATTTCAATGCACCGACCGGCGGTCGAGCCTTGATTACCAGATCTAGTGATAACGGTATCACATGGAGCAAGCCTGCCGTGATAAATGATTATTATCTCGACGACGGTGCGTACGGCCTGATCAAGTGTCCGGATGGTACTCTCTGTTGTTTTGTAAACGTACAGGCTTCCTGGTATGGATTCGACGAACCGCCCGTCGATTTCAAGAAAGATATTAACGGCCTCAATTCCTCCCAATACGTCATTCGTTCTTCCGACGATGGAAACACTTGGGGGAAACCAATATTTATCGATTCACCAGGATCGTTCTATCAACGCAGTCACGCACAACCACTGCTCCTAAAAGATGGCACAATTCTATGGCCAACCTATGCAACAAACGGAAGGAACGAGGAGAAACATAAGTTATTTGGTGCAATCCATCGTTCCGATGATTCGGGTAAAACTTGGAAGCTCGTCGGCACCGTCACTCGGGATGGCGAACACGTAGACGAACCCGCCATAACGATGATGAACGATGGGCGACTCATTCTCGTGACACGTCCTGACGGAGCCCTATTCTATTCCGACGACTTAGGTAAATCCTGGACGCAAAAAGGCAAAATGATTACCGAGGGGTATTTCAAGGCGCCGTTGTTTACGGTCCTTAATGATGGCACTGTCGTATGCGTGGCAACTATATCTACGTTGAAGGTTTTAATCAGTCGTGATAATGGTGCGACATGGACAGAGCCGATCGAACTGGATCCATCCTGCTATGGCTATCCCGGTGGCATGAAGATGGAAGATGAATCAATAATTGTTTCCTACGTGGAGCGAGGTCAGGCGCCAAGTCGCATTTACACCGCACGGTTTCGTATTAATTCACAACGTGACGGAATCGAATTATTGAATCTGGAGAAATAACTAAATGGCGATGAACTCTTAACAATAAGAAGCAGTTATGAACACTAACTCAGTTGGCCATCCGAACAGACGCCAGTGGATTGCAATGTCAGCAGCAATGGCATATGCTCCGACGCGCTTAACTGCAACGGAAAATCGCGACGCACCCGTATTAATAAAGAACCCGAAGCGGCTCCCATCTGCACCAATAACGGCCGATCGCACACCACTCGGAATACCCGAGGATTATAAACCTTGGATTACAAAACTAAACAATGGTGATCTACTGATTACTTGCTTTCATGCTGGCCGTGATCCATTTGACGAGCATGCTGTGTTTTGGCGTTCAACAGATGGTGGTGACACCTGGTCTAAACGCATTGCCAGGAGAGACATCGTTGGGCGAGAGTTTGCGGTAACGCAATTAACAGGTGGTTCCATTGTCATGACATGCCACTTTCTCACACAGGACAAGCGGAACACCGACGGCTATCCATACAGCAAACTGTTCCACTCACATGACAACGGTAAGACTTGGGTAGAAACACGAGTTGGGCCGAAAGGCTTCCCTTCAAAGCGTCCTACCAATACCGATCGCAATGTGTTTGAATTGCCGAATCCTGACGATCCGAAAAACCCTATTGCTTGTGTCGGCATATCGACATCCGGTTATCACGAGCACAAGTCCAAATACACTTCGATCTGGACATCTACGGATGGCGGAGACAACTGGAATCGGGACTGGAAACCGAACACCGACAACTGGGACGACTTTGATGGATTCTTTGGTCAGTCATACACCTATCCCAGTCCGACCGGAAAACTTCTTCATGTGGTTCGCGTGGATAGACGCGGAAAATACTGGAAACTCGGTGATCAAAAGCTGACGAACGAGCGAGGAGACCAGGGAGATCGCATGATGATCTGGAAGTCGCTTGACCAGGGAAAGACATGGCGACGGCTAAACAAACACGGCGACTTTGGTGGATATGGCGAAATGTATCCGCGCTTTCTTAAACTAAATGACGGACGATTACTTCTAACATTTACCGTCCGCAGTAACTCATATGACGGATACGCGCTGGGACTCCGCGCCTTACTGAGTTATGACGATGGGGAGACCTGGGATTTCGATCATGATCGAATCATTATCGACTATGCCAATCAAGGCGCAAGCGGGGGAGGTTACGGAAATACTGTGCAACTTGAAGATGACTCTCTCGTATCGACATACAGTTTTCGGGGCGACGATGGTAAGACCCACGTTGAAGCGGTTAAATGGAAAATACCTCACAGCAGGTTGGTAACCCCCTAAAAAGAAGGGTCTCACCACGAATATTTAATTTTGGCATTCGTTCCACGTGGTCAATGTCGATATAATTAACAGCTACTTTCAACAAGACAACAACCAAAAATTGGTATTGCAAACATGCTTAACCTTGGTGGCAAAAACTCATACAACCTATGTGATGGCGTGTCACGCCGTGATTTCCTAAGTATCGGAAGCCTCGCATTAGGTGGCCTATCGTTACCTCAAATTCTGCAAGCAGAACGTAACGCAGGCATTCGCAACAGCAAGAAGGCTGTGATCATGATTTACATGGTCGGTGCCCCTCCGCATCAGGATATGTATGACCTAAAACCCGATGCCCCAGCAGAAATACGGGGTGAATGTGATCCAATGAGTACAGCCGTACCCGGGATTCAAATTTCCAATTTCATGCCTGGCATTGCCAAGATCATGGATAAGTGCGTGGCTCTTCGTAGCGTGCATGGTTCACCAAATGGTTCTCATGATTCGTATATCTGTTACACCGGACGACCCAAGGTGAATGAACCAAACGGCGGCTGGCCTTCACTTGGATCTATCGTTTCAGAGTTGAGAGGGCCAAAGAGTAAAGACATGCCGCCATTTGTTGGATTGGCACCGAATGCGGGTCATCCACCATATGGCTCACCTGGGCTTCCTGGATTTTTGGGGGTAGCGAACGCTGCGTTTCGTCCGTCAGGCCCCGGGGCAAGCGACATGGTGCTAAAGGACGTTCCTCGCCAACGCTTCGATTCACGGCAGGATTTACTTTCGTCGTTTGATCGATTCCGTCGCAATTTGGATGAAAGCAAGCTCTATGACGGAGTCGACGCAATTACGCAACAGGCACTCGGTATCCTCACTTCGACGAAGCTTGCCGAAGCCCTAGATGTTTCAAAGGAATCTGAAGAAACGCGGAACCGTTATGGTAAGGGGAGTAACGATCGTTACGGTGATGGGGCGCCTCGAAATCTTGAACATTTCCTAATGGCGAGACGGCTCGTCGAAGCTGGCGCTCGCGTCGTTACGCTCAACTATGGAAGATGGGACTTCCATAGCAATAACCACAGCGAACTAGTGAATACCCATTTACCATGGTTCGATCAAGGTTTGTCCGCGCTAATCGACGATTTAAATCAACGCGGACTTGCGGATGACGTCTCCGTAATTGCCTGGGGCGAATTCGGTCGTACACCTCGAATAAACAAAAATGCCGGGAGAGATCACTGGCCACAGGTAGGCGGTGGATTGCTGGCCGGTGGCGGGCTCAAAATGGGGCAGGTAATTGGCGCAACTGACAAACATGCCGCTGAAATAGCCGATCGCCCTGTGCATTTCGGGGAAGTTCATGCGACGCTTTATCATGCCATGGGAATCGACCCACACCGCACCACGGTCAAGGACATGTCGGGACGGCCTAGATATCTAGTGGGTGAGCGCCATCAGGTTATTCCCGAACTGGTTTAAGGAATTCGGCTAACGTCTGACATATTGGCCTTGCGATTAAATATTTACGTTGCCGTCGGGCTGCGTTTTGTATTAGTAAATCAGCCAAAAGAATTGATCTCTACCGCGCGCACCGACGCGAAAAGATATAATCAGTAGCTAATATCACATCAACTTACATAACTTAGGCAGTTGACGAATGTCTTCATTTGATTACGGCATGTTTATCATGCCTTTCCATCCACCCGAAAAACCGCTATCACAATCCTATGACGAAGATCTTGAATTGATCAAGATTGCAGAGCAATTAGGCTTCTCCGAGTTCTGGATTGGAGAGCACCACACGATGAAATATGAAAACATCGTGATGCCTGAACTGTTCATTGCTCGAGCTATTGCGGAAACGGAAACCATACGCTTGGGTCCAGCACCCATCTGCCTCCAACAGCACAACCCTGCGCACGTCGCAGGACGCCTTGCAATGCTGGACCATTTGTCCAAGGGACGTCTAAATCTCTGCTTTGGTTCAGGAAGTGTTACGGCGGATCTAGAGATGTTTGGAGTCAATCCTCGTAACAACTCGAAAATGGTAATCGAATCGCTAGAAATGATCCTTCACCTTTGGGAAAACGATCCACCATACCACTTGGATGGCGAGTTTTGGCAAATCCACCTGGAGGAAAATGTGGACGAAGAGACCGGCATTGGTTACGTTCACCGTCCCCTGCAAAACCCTTTGCCTCAAATTTTATTGCCGGGTATGAGTCGTAATTCATCAACGATGAAATACGCGGGTGCCAATGGTCATGCACCATTTTGCCACTGTCTCGTTACCGGCAATGTGATTGCAGACAATTTCCAAACCTACGAAAGCGCCGCAGTTGAAGCGGGACGTACTCCGGACCGCAGTAGCTATCGTGTAGCCAGATCAATCTTTCTGGCAGACACGAAAGAGGAAGCAGATCGTTTGGCCAGAAACAACTCGCTCGGTCAAAACTTCAACTACATCGGACGTCTCTTTGACAAAGGGCTTGGTCGCCAGATTTATAAGCGTGATTTAGAGATGAGCGACGAAGATTGCAATCTCGATTTCCTGATGACTGAGCAAATTATCGCAGGTGATGTCGATTATGCACTCGAAAGATTAGATGCATTGATCGAGGAAGTAGGTGATTTTGGCCACCTCGTCCTAATGAGCTATGACTGGGATGACAAGGAATCCTGGGTTCGCAGCATGGAGTTGTTTGCAAACGAACTAATGCCACGTCTCAATGCTAAATACGCTTAGCTCGCCTCTATCGGTTTAGTCTTTCTTGTTTTTTTCGATGTTGTCTAGTCGACGCATTAAGAGCCAGAACAGCAATAGAGTGCCCATCGGTACACCCAGCGCAGTTGGCTTTTCAAGAAAACTCTCCGCTAATATAAACCAATCCATTTTTAAAATGCCCACTAATCGTTCCTGTGGTTTGCTCGTGCCGCATTATAACGGTAAATCGTCGATACTTTTATCATATTTCGTACAATAAGTTCATGAGACTTTCTGTGCGTTTCCTTTACTGAGCAAATTCATGAGTAATAACAGAAACAGACTGAACCGGCGATCACTGCTCGCAACATCAGCCGTTGCATTGGCGGCTACACGCACTGGGCGATCGGCAGATGACGGCAAGAAAACTGAGCAAGACGCCCGTGAGGGGCTCACCGCTAATCAACTTTGCCCACATCCGTTTCTTACACCGGCAGACGACTTCTACAACGTATCTCGGGGGAATCCAAAACCATATACTCTTGAAGGCGAGGCACTTGAAAAGGCGCGACTTACCGAAGATACATGGCGACTGGAAATCACAGCAGATCCATTCACAGAAGACGGTGTTGTAAAGGAACCGGCTTCCGCTCAACAAGAGTTTAAGCTGGAAGACAATTCGTCGATTACGCTTGATCATTTGATGGAGCTAGGCAAGAAACACAGCGTAAAGTTTATCAAGGCCATGCAATGTCTAAATGTCCCCGCACCTTTGGGGCAGGGACTTTGGGAAGGCGTTCCGCTAAGCGTCGTACTTCGTGAATGCGGGAAGCTATCGAATGTTCGACGGATATATTTCTGGGGATTCCATAACAACGATCCAAAAC
>JAKUOW010000196.1 GCA_022451045.1 Pirellulales bacterium
TTAGTGATTAATAGTCCGCTCTTCTGCTTTAACAAGGAAACCGCATTTCCTTGTTCGTAATCCGTAAAGATCCACTTCCCATTCTTATGAAACTGAATGTGACGCGGCCCGGTCTTGGCGCCCGTATTCAAGACGCCATCCTCCTTCAAATCCAACTCACCGGTGGCAGAATTAAAGGTGAATTGGAAAATCTTATTCGGACCGGTGTGCGGCACCAGTACGGTTCTGTTGTTCGCATCGCCCTCGATATAGTGAGCCTTGTCGGCGGTATCGTACCATCGCGGTTTAACATTGGTATCAAACGATCCATCATCCTTCAGGCCATGTACAGCCACGCGGCCCGTCGCGTAATAAGCAGACAGCAGCCACTTTCCCGACCGATCCTGCCAGTGATACGCCGGGTCTTCATCAACATCAACAATATTCAACAACTTCAATTCGCCGGTATCACTGTCCGTGCGATAAGCCGCTAATCGCCCGGCCGTCCGTAAGGACGCATACAACGTCTTTCTATCTTGAGAAACGGACAATGGTCCCGGATCTGAAGGAAGCTCCGCCATCGTCGATTGCTGTAGGCTGCCGTCATTTTCATTCACACTATAGATTGCGATCGCAGATTCATCCGGCAGCGATACATAAAGAAAGGTTTTTGCCTGACTGGAATTGCAGTAAACAAATGTAATGAGAATACAGGCAATAACGCCGCTACAAATTGACTTCATTTATCCCTCTAAAATAGATACATCTTGTTACAAGAAATGTGTTCAAAAATTATAATCAAGGAAAGAGAACGAAAGTTGTACGCATTTCCAACAGGCCGATTTATCCCATGCGAATCATGATTCGAATTATCCCCAGCTCAGCAGCTCTGCTAATCGCTTTATTTTGTTCAGCTTCATTCAACCTAAAAGCGTCCGAGCTAAGTTTCGCCGATTCCGACTCAGTAAACCTTACTGTACCCAACGATGGCGTCGAAAACACAGTTCAGCTGGAAAAGGGGCAGGCCTTTGAGTTTCATGTCGCGATCGATGCACCTTCACAGTTACCCGATAATGCTCGACTCCGCGTACGCTGGGATTTAGTCGAATCGGATGATCTCGCAAATACACCCCATGTTTCCAAACAGGACCAACCTCGCGCAATCGATGCCTTCGGTATATATACCGCACCAACTGCAAGCTGGAATAAACTCCTGCACGCGTTGGACAGTGATGTCTTCCTAACTTATCGTGCTCCCGTAACTGGTAAATACCGGATTTCAATCACTCAGGAGAATGGTTCGGTTGACCTTTTTACTCAGGAACGTTGGAGAGAAAAGGGTAGCGCACCTAATATCGTAAAAGTAACCGATAGCATTCAGTGGCCCAAGGACTCCACCTCTACCGTTACCGTGCGTTGGCACCCCATTGACCTAACTGATGCTGACGAACACTACCTCATCGACCTTGAACCAAACGATACTCCGGAACAAGCACAATCGATTTGGTTAAGAGAAACAACAGACGACTACACGCTTAATCTTGTCGGCTCAGCCGATGACATTGAATACTTCGATAATGGGGAAGTTGGACGCAGTGGAGATGACTGGTATCGCCTCGAATTCAACTCGCCAGAACCCCGCCTATTCACCGCTTGCCTCTCGATTCCAGATCAACAAGTCGCTGCACGTATGCGGGTATATACCTTTACCCAACAGGCAATTGACAACGATGCAACTAAAAGTGAAGGTGGCATGCTTTTCGGACTCGTTGAATACGACGAAGGAAAAAATGAGAACGAACGAAACCATCAGCAAGAAGAACAACATCGAATTGCTATCAACCGCAACTTTAAACCCGGTACCACATATTTCCTGAGAGTCGAAGCAAATTCTCCGGCCTACGGACTCGAGCTACGAATTGTTAAGCCGGCTCCCTTTACTGATCCTATCCATGCTGTAAAACACGGCCTTTATGACCACATTGGCCAAGTAGATTCCTGGTTAACGAACCGTCCACGTGGCGCCAGTGTGGAGCGACGAATTCGTGATTCCGGCAATCTGCTCGGGACGAATTGCATGAGCTGCCATACACAGTCCGGTGTGTGGGGACCCGCAATTCCATTTGAGCTTGGCTACCGCCCTCAAAACGTGCAGCTGTTTCGTCATCTAATAAACACTTGTTACCAAAGTTTGCGGCCGACCAATGTACTGAAAGATGCTGCAAATAACACCAGCCTTGCACCCTTAGATTTGGGCGACGGGCCCGCTGGAACACGGGTTGCCGGTCATGCCGCAGTTTCAGTTGAGAGAACCTTCCCCGCCCGCAAATTGCAATCGAAACAGTCCACACGTGTCGCCAACTACGTTCTATTGACCGCCGACCCCGGCGGTATTAATGCCGCCGGGCCAGGTGCAAACGTTGGACAGGGAGTCGTTTATAACTACTCTGGCGAAATTCTATTTGAAATGTGGCAGCGAACCGGAGACGTCCGTTACTTTCACGGAATGGAAGATAAAGCGCGTAAGATGCTCAAAATCACTTTGAAATACTGTGATGACTTTGGACACCGGGTGGAATTTTTTCGACGTTTCTTCCCCTCCGACTACGTGGCATCTGCAGAGCGAATTGCGAAAGAAGAAGGTGTTCAAACAGAAGAACTGGCAAAAACCGTTGCAGACGCTAAGGCCTTGCAGTCAAAGATTGATGCACAAGTAGAAGAGGACCTCGACCGTCTACGTAAACTGCAACTTGACGATGGCGGTTGGAGTTTCGACCCAGGCGTTAAACAAGACGACGGTAGTTATACAACTCAATCCAAAACGGCTGATCCCTCGCCGACATCCACGGCAATCATAGCATTTCACGCGGCGGGCGTCCCAAAGGATGATCCGACCGTGGCCAAGGGAATTACAAAACTGTTAGCTATGCAGAAACCTACTGGCATGTGGAAAGTGGCTTCGCAAACCGGCTTTGTGTCCACCAGTTATGCACTTCATGCGCTTTCCCGATACTTCCCTGTAGAGCAACCCACTTACGTGGACGATCAGTTCAATGCAACTGAAAACGAGTCCCTCGCCCAAACTATACGCCGCGTACACGACGCAAGCGTAACCGGGGACCCTAGATTCGTTTCCGTTTTCTTGAATGCTGCCGATCACGACAGCGCATTTGTACGCTATTGGGCAATGATCGGCCTCGGGGCGACTGCAACCGGCGACGGCGTTGACGGTTTAGCCAAAGGTATACAGGATCATTCAAAGATGGTTCGTGAGGCCGCCCATTGGGGGTTCCGCCAGACGCTGATCAATGACACGGGCTGGGGACGAATTTTCGATCTTGCACAAGATAAAAACGACCGAACGCGGGAATCCGCTATTCGCGCGCTATTTATGGAAGTCGACTCCGTCATGCCCGGATCAAACATGTCGCTCGAAGAACTCGCCGATGTTTTGGGTAACGCAATGAATAATGATCCAGCGCCCGCGGTTCGTGCTTGGTCTACCCGCGCGTCTAGGCAATGGTGGGTTTGGAATCCGCCAATCCGGAAGGCTGTAAACCAGGCATGGGTGAAACTGCTTAAAAGGCCAGAACCAAACGAACTCGTAGACAATGCAATACGCTATCAGAGCCATGCTTTGTTTGTCGTAAATGGCCACATCGCGAATAGCTCAAAGGAGCATCAATACAAAGAACTACAAGATTTGATCTTGGCACTTCGTGATGAAATGCGTGAGGCTGAAGAAAAGGACGAAGTCTTATACAAAAGACTCTCGCAACGTTTAGTCGCCATCGCATCAACCTTTTATCAAACACGTGGCGGTGACGGCGGGCCCGGGCAACTTGGTTACTCCACACCATTTGCGGACAGCCTGTTTGCTGAAGCAGTTCTTGCACAGCTCGCATATTCCGAAGCACTTCCTGAGGATCATCGCTACGGGGAAATGTTCAAGGCCACACTCGAAGGTGCAGCGAATATTCCAGATGAAGCATTACAGGAGAAGCTGGTTGATTACTCCATCAACGGTCCAGAACGCTTCAGAGCGCTAGCATCGGCAAGCATATCTGACCCCCGTTTGGTGTCTCTAATCGCTGTTCCGGAGCAACTTGAACCGATGTATGCCCAGCTCTGGCGTGGTGCTTATGAACCACCCCGGCGGCCGGAATTGTCCGCTCCGATTCTCAAGATGTATTCAAAGGTGCGTTGGATCATACCTGAAACCGAAGAGCAGAAGAATGAAATACTCGCATTCATCATTCCAAAGCTAGACAAATACAAAACTCCTTCCGAAATTGCAGGCTTACAGGATTCTCAAACGAAGGCAGACGCCGAACGCGAAAGCCAGGCCGCATGGTATATCGCAGAAAACCTCGGCAGTGCTATCGGCGAAAATCCGGATATGCATTTCCAAAACGGCGCGGAAGCATTCCCCGTCGGTGCAGTAAATAACGCCGAAGCACGCTACTGGCTGGAACAAGTCTCCTGGATCCTGGAATACAAACGGGACTTACCAGAAGCTAAGGTGGATCCTAATAAAGTGCCTCCCGTTGACCCGTTTGAACAGCTCCGGACCCGCGCCTTGCAGTTGTTCGTTTCGCAACTTACTGAAGATGCGGACACACGGAATCGAACTCGCGCTGCGGATCTTGCGAACAAAACCGCTTTGCGGCGTAATCCAGAAATTCTTGTAGCACTTGCGTCCCTTGTGGAGTTTGAAAAGGACAAGAAGGTCGTTGAAAATGCGAAAAAGGTGCTTTCGCAAAGCACTGACGCATTTAAGAAGTCACTGGTTGCTGCCATCAAAGAGGAGCCGGATCACGGGCTAGAGTTGGATGGAAGCGGTAATCCAGTCGTGCCGGAAGATTATTACAACAATATTGTCTACTTCCGTGATTTCGTAATACCGGAAATGACGAAGGTATTGCGAGGCGATGAACGGAGTTGCATGATTTGTCACGGCAAGCCAGGCCGCGTTCCATCTCTTGAGTTATACGCACCTGATCAAGTCGGCTTCCTCGACACCAAACAACTCCTCGTCAATTACCGTATTCTTCAACACCGCGTGGATACCGAAGAACTTCCGATGAGCAAGTTATTACGAAAGCCGCTAAACGTACAATCTGTTAAGGAAGATGGCCATCAAGGCGGAAGGCGTTACCAACCAGACGACCCTGGTTATCTTATTATCAAGCAATGGTCAGAATCACAGGTCGAAATCCAACGGAAATACGGGTTGCCGGCACGAAATAAGAAATAGCCAACCAACATATTCATATTCATGTACGTTGATGAATTGATTAGAATTCTGCAGTCAAAATGATTCGCATTGGTTTGATTGCGCGTGGCAGACTCTGGAGAACGTATTTCCGATATCCTTTCACGTCTCACTGAAAGGGAAGTAACCTTTCAAGAAGCGGCGGAGTCTCTGCGCGCTTCTTTAGGTCATCGGTCCGCTCCACTGTCTCACGATGATCACAATCGCCTGGTAAAACCACTCTTAAACGTCCTCTCATCCGAACAGTTAGAAGAGATACGCGCCATATTGAAACTCAGCGCTGCGGATTCCACACTCGACGTGACAATCTCGCCAGAAGACGTTCATCAACGAAGAACACTCGATCCATCCAGCGAGGACCACGCCACCACAGATACTTTCCTTCCACATCCGGAGGCTCACAGATTTAGACGCATTAAAACGATTACTCGGCCGAATGGAGCCGAATACTGGTTGGCGAAGGATTTAAACGCCCAACGTGATGTATTGTTACAACCGGTGGGCAGTGATAAACATCACACTCTGACTGCAGGTCAATTGGTCGGTGGACTGGAGCATCCCAACATTGCACCGGTTTATTCAATTATCACAGGTGGCGATGACGCCGGAGTAATTTACCGTTTCAATGAAGGGACACCTCTCTCGGAGTGGATAGCCGCCGCTCCAGTTACACCTTTAGCATTGCGGCAATCATTGAATATGGTTGTGTCACTTTGTGACGCACTCGCCTACGCCCACAGCAAGAACATCGCACATGGATCGGTGACAGCCGAAAGTGTTATCGTGGGCGATTTTCACGAGATTCAACTGGAATCATGGGAAGATGCCACTGCCGACACAACAACCGACCTAATACACGATGACATTCGCGGGATCCTTGATATCGTGGACGACATCACCGGCCACTTCAGAAATACCCCACATATACCCAAGGCCGAACTTCGCCTACTAAAGCGATTTGTTACTGCTACCCCAGGAAATGGCGATTCAACCCCTTTCCAAACCGTAAAAGCGTTACGCAGTGATTTAATCTCCTGGCTCCACCGCACACCACTGCACCATGTAAGCGAGCCGTACTCTTACAGATTCACGCGATTTCTCCTCAACTATCGAAAAGCTGTCATTACTTCACTCGTGCTCACCCTTGTAGCTGGTGCAACGTTTCTGTACACCGCTTCCGGAGTGCGCGATGCACGACTCTTACTTAACCAAACCAATTCTCGTTTAGAACGACGTCAAGCTGCGTTTGCTGACCAGATCACAAAGCTGAATGCGGCAATAGAGGCAGCGGCAACAGAGGAAGCGCGCGCAATCGAGGCCACTAATGTAGCTGATCAACAAGAGCGTCTGTTAATCAAAGAGTCCAAAGCAGATGATATCGCAGCCGAAGAGTTGCGACTGGCCACTTTGGAATTGTCGAAGCAAACAGAGATTGCAACAATTGCCAGCAAGCAAGCCGCCCACGACGCAGAAGAGGCACAGGGAGCCGCCAACGCCGCGAAGACTGCACGCAACGAGTTGATCACACGTCAATACGAATCAAATGAGGTGCAAGCACAAGATGCGATTACCGACGCCACGCGACTATTATCGAACGATGAGCCAACCAGTGCTTTGGTGCGTCTTGTTTTCGCAGCGGATTTAATCTCGGCGAATCCTCAAACGCCCCAGACGATAGCATTAAACAATCAAATTGTTTCTCGCATCAACGGAATTCTACGCAAGAGTGCATTGCCCGGTCTCGTGATCCCTATTGACGGCGAAACCCTTGCCATACGGTTTGATAATCAGGCATCCATCTCGACTCGTGTCGTATCAAAAGAAAATGAAGGCTTCATTGAAACCTTACGATTTGATAACACATCCGACCCAGTCAGGTTTAAAATCGAGCCTGGTGCAACGCAGGCTTCCATTTCCAGGAATTTGCAAATCGTAAGCGTTCTGCATGTGAATGACACGGAATCCTCCCTCAATACATATTCTGTTCCAGATCAGTCTTTAATCCACTCAATAAAATCACCTAGC
>JAKUOW010000197.1 GCA_022451045.1 Pirellulales bacterium
TCCTGTGAAGCACTAAGTGTGAACACCCCGGAAGAACTGGCAACTGTCGAATCAGCAATGAGGAGGATGGGGTATTAAATGCGTGAACTGAAGATTTTCAGCGGAAACGCCAATCCAAAAATCGCTGAGGACATCTGTGGATTTCTCCATCTGTCTCTTGGTGCCATCACATTAAGTGAATTCCCGGACGGCGAACGTCACTGCAAAATTGAAGAAGATGTACGTGGACGTGACGTTTATCTAATTCAACCTACGTGCCCGCCGGTCAACGACAATCTGATGGAGTTGTTGATAATGATCGACAGTTGTAAGCGTGCCAGCGCGTCACGGGTTACAGCTGTCATCCCATATTTCGGCTACGCACGGTCAGATCGTAAAGATGAAGGCAGAGTGCCGATCACGGCAAAACTTTGTGCTAATCTAATCACTCGAGCAGGTGCGGACCGCGTACTTACGATGGATCTACATGCTGCACAAATTCAGGGATTCTTCGATTGTCCTGTGGATCACCTGTACGCAGCACCTGTGATTAACGAATATCTACGCAACAAGGGATATTCTGACGATAACATCGTGGTGGTTAGCCCGGACGAAGGAAGTATCAAACGTGCTATTGGGCACGTTAAACGACTTGGCGGCAATCTGGCTATCGTTGATAAACGGCGCGCCAGTGCGATGGAAACGACACAACAAAATCTTATCGGCGGCCCTATCGAAGGTAAAGTTGCCTTGATGTTCGACGACATGATTAGCACCGCTGGTAGCATCTGTGGAGCTGCGGAATTAGTCGCAGCCGCTGGTGCTAGTGAAATACATGTCGCTGCAACTCATGGAGTTTTGTGCGGTCCAGCGATTGAACGAATTCAAAACTCACCGATCAACAGTATGGTGATTACCGATACGATTCCACTGTCAAAAAACAACGATATTGATGAAATCGAAGTACTGACTGTGGCACCATTACTAGCTGAGGCTATTAAACGCATTCACCACGATCAGTCGATTAGCTCGATGTTCGCAACGTCCTAAAAACGGATGTCCAAAATACACATCACGAATCGATTGTAACTTACGAATTTATAGGCATTTGAGCATTAGGCATTTGAGCACAAATGGGTAAAAAAAAGACAAGCTTCGAATACGTTGAACCAATCGGCTCCCGCGTTCTCGTACGCAAGGATGAACCAAAACGCGAAACAAAAGGTGGTATCGCATTGCCGGATGCGGCTGAGATACCGACCATTACAGGGCGAATCGTTACTATTTCAACACAAGTGGAAAATGATGAGGATGTCCCCTTACGCCAATACGACAAGATCCTTTTCCACCCGAAAGATGCCATTCCAGTTGATTTCGAACCGGACAATCAGCTGTTTGTTGTTCCTGTCGATGACGTCGTTGCCGTTTTCAGACCGGACAAAGACACTTAGGCTAACGCTGGTAGACGCATCTTATGGACGCTTTTTGCCGTTATATAAGCCTGATTTCCGCGCGCGTCAGCCCTTGTACTCAACCTACTTTATGGCAAAATGAGTTGTTTGACGCGTACTGAAAATGTAAATAGGTAAGTGTTGAAAGCACAAGCGTTACGCTGAGACGTAGTCGCATGCAAAAGAATATTTCAAAGATAAATACGCTGTTTAGCAAATAGATAAGAGGGCTTCCATGTCGGATGCAATCCAAACCGAGTTAAGAGAACAACTTGGTACAGCAAACACCCGTCGTCTCCGAAGAGCTGGCCAAATTCCAGCCAATGTATACGGACATGGGGAAGATAATGTAAATATCAGCCTACCTGCAGAAGCCATAAGGTCTGTCGTACGCGCCGGCTCCAGGGTAATTGAACTAAGCGGTGCAGTAGATTCAAACGTATTAATATCAAACTGCCAATGGGACGCGCTTGGCTCAAGCGTGTTGCATATGGATCTCATCCGAATTTCAGCGGACGAAGTCGTAGAAGTATCGGTTTCCATCGAATTGCGTGGTAGCGCACCTGGAACCTCTGCCAACGGCGTGGTACGACATCTGCTTCACGAAACCATGGTCGCCTGCCCAGGGCTTGCCATTCCTGAAAAACTGGAAATGAATATCAATAGTCTTGAAATCGATGAGACACTCACGCTGGCAGACATTGAACTGCCTGAAAACGTGTCTCTACTTTCAGACCCAAACACCCCTGTCGTTACCTGCGTGATTGTCGAAGAGACGGATGAAGAAGATGCCGCTAGCTTCGACGCTGCAGCAGAACCGGAACTCATCGGTCAAAGTGATGATGACGAGGAAAACGACTCGGAAGAATAAGACACATCCAAGATTGTCATGAAACTCATCGTTGGACTTGGTAATCCTGGCAAAAAATACCAGGGCACCAGACACAATATAGGGTGGATGGTAATTGAGGAACTTGCTCGACGGCATGGTCAATCCAGGCCGCGTGCAAAATTTGAAGGCGAAGTGATGGACGCCACAATTAGTGGTGAAAAAACGCTTCTACTTTGCCCTCATACCTATATGAATGCGAGTGGACGAAGTGTGAAGGCCGCCCAGGCGTTCTTCAAAATCGATCCGGCAGATGTCATGGTTGTTTGTGACGACCTGCACCTCGCAGTAGGACGTATTCGCATTCGACCTAAAGGGTCTGATGGGGGTCAAAAAGGGCTGCGTGATATCGTGCATCACCTCGCAACCGATGTGGTGCCGAGATTGCGAATT
This sequence comes from Pirellulales bacterium, assembly GCA_022451045.1. GTDB lineage: Bacteria > Planctomycetota > Planctomycetia > Pirellulales > Pirellulaceae > UBA11883. Next base: position 2,713 of record JAKUOW010000197.1, read on the forward strand.
GGTATCGGTCAGGTCCCTGACTATTTAAGTCGTCCTGACTACGTACTCGGTAGAGTACCCAAGGCAGAACAACCGATCGTGATTGATGCTGTTTTGAAAGCCGCAGATGCCGTCGCCCACTGGGTGTCGCAAGGAATCGATTCTTGCATGAATCTTTTCAATGCATCACCCGAACAAACAAAAAACACAAATGATGATGCTGGCAAGAAAACAGCCGGCGACTGATATTACAACTATTTAGACTTCTATAAGGAGAAGTGAGACGTGGCAAGTAACGTCTATGAATGTCTGTTTATTCTCGACTCCAATCGATATGCACGCGACCCGCAAGCTGTTGCACAAGGCATCTCAGATATGGTTACCAATAATGATGGTGAAATACTGGTAACCCGTCTATGGAATGAACAAAAACTAGCATATCCAATTAACGGAAATCGTAAAGGTACCTACTGGCTGACCTATTTCAGCATGGAAGGTACTAGCCTTTCCGCATTTGAACGATCGTGTCGTCTAAACGATAACGTCATGCGAAACCTAACGATCAAGATTGATCCGCGGCTTGTTGACACCCTCGTTTCACACGCCAAAGGTATAGCTGCCGCTGCTGAGGCAGTGGAAAGCACTGAAAAACCTGCTGCAGATGATGCCGCTAGTGATACTGCCGATGCACCGACAGCTGAAGTTGCAGCAACAGACGCAGCAGAACCGGCCGATAGCAGCACCGAAGAGTAAGAAACCTGTCTAGCCGACTAATTGCCTGTCAGTCACTGACAGGCAATTAGTTGCTACGGGTTGCAGGCTCTGATAGACTGCCAATGGCCTGTGAGTCATAGCCAGTCCTGCGGTGTAATGGCTTGACCAGAATTAAGGAAATCCAGCAGAAATCTCAAAGGAGTGAACGATGTTTGGCTTTAATAATTTCAATAAAGTTGTGCTGGTAGGTCGCCTGACTCGCGATGTTGAACTGCGACATACCGGATCCGGAACTCCGGTCGCTGAAATTTCGCTGGCTGTAAATAATCGCCGACGCAACCAACAAGGCGAATGGGAAGATGAAGCATCCTTCTTTGACGTAACACTGTGGCAACGCGATGCTGAAATGGCAAATGATCGTCTGACGAAGGGATCGCCTGTCATGGTCGAAGGTCGCCTACAGCAAGATCGCTGGGAACAGGATGGCCAGAAACGGTCCAAGGTTATTGTCCTTGCAAGCCAAGTGGTGTTTCTCGGATCAAATGGTGGTAGTGGCGGAGGAGGCGGTGGCGGAAGCTATAGCCAGGGAAATAACTACAACCAAGGCGGTGGCAACTATAACCAAAGCAATAACTACAATCAGGGCGGTGGCGATCAAGGCTATAACCAAAACCCACCAGCCCAAAACACACCAGTAGACGGAGGATTCTCCGACGCCGGCGAAAGTGACATACCGTTTTAGCCTAAGCCGTTGACGGCATGTCAAAGTGAGAACAAAATAAGTATTCAACGCTGAATCATACGAATACTTCGTCATTTAGCAAAAGAACAACAATCCATTTAGCCTGTTAAAGATAGAACATGCCAAGAACAGCTGAAAAGAAACGACCTTTTAAACGTCTTCCAAAAGGTCCTAACGGCGGTATTGAGTTACTGCTGATCCAATCAGTAGACAACCTCGGTCGATCCGGTGAGGTAGTTGAAGTAAAGGCTGGCTATGCCTTCAATTACCTTCTGCCACAAGGACTTGCTACCGTTGCGACAGATCATCACAAGCGGATGGTTGAGAAGCATCGTGCTCAAATCGAAGAACTCGAAAAGGTACGTTTGGCTGACTTGGCAAAACAAACCGCTGAAATCGCAGAGCAAAGCCTCACGATCGAAGCCAATGCTAACGAAGAAGGTATGCTATACGGAAGCGTTGGCACCTCCGAAATCGTCGATGCACTGGCTGAACAAGGTATCAAAGTTGAAACGGGTTCCATCAAGCTCGATGGCCAACTTAAAGAACTTGGCTTGTACACGGTCAAGGTGAGCCTGCATGCAGACATCGATGCTGCTGAGGTAAAAGTCTGGGTCGTTCCTTCAACCAGCGACGAAGAGTAAACACTTCGTCAGTTGGTATAAAACTAGACGACCCTTGCCGGCATGATGCGTACTCTCAGGCACACAAACGGCACTTTCCGGCAGCCTTGCGCCAGTGATGGTAGGTACAACGGACATTGGGCAGATCGTATGATCGCTGAGTACCAATCGCTCCCAGCCGCTAACTGAGCCTGATGTCTTTCTAGAATCCTGTTGGCTCGTTGTAATCGTCAAATGCCTCTAGCCGTTCCGGTGCCTTATCGCTGAAGCGGGTGAATTCTTTTTGCCAGACGAGTTCCACAGTTCCCACTGGTCCGTTTCGCTGCTTCGATATGATTAACTCCGCCTGACCCTTGAATTGCTCTGCTTCATCGCCACGGTGATAATACTCTTCGCGATGAATGAACATGACCACATCGGCGTCCTGTTCAATTGCACCAGATTCCCGAAGATGACTAAGCCGAGGTCGATGGTCACGACTATCTTCAGCTTGTCGATTTAACTGAGCAAGGCACAAAACAGGGACTTCCAAGTCACGTGCAAGGCCTTTCAATCTTCTTGCGATGCGAGCCACTTGTTCCTGACGTGGATCACGTGGATTATCCGGCTCAATCAACTGCAAATAGTCGATGACAATCATACCGAGTTTGCCATGCTTCTTGAGAATTCTGCGGGCTGCCGCAGCAATCTCACTGACGGTACGTGTAGGAGAATCATCAACGTACAACGGAGCCTGCGACATTTCCGATGCTGTTTCAACCAGCCGCTGCCGGTCTGCATTAGAAATCGTGCCGTTTCTCAGACGATGCCCGTTCACTTGCGCCGCACTACAAAGCAACCGGTCGCATAATTCCAACGATGACATTTCGAGGCTAACAAACAAAACCGGGTTATTACCCTGGACTGATACGTTTTCTGTAATATTCATAGCCAGAGCGGTCTTACCCATACTTGGGCGGGCAGCAAGGATAATCAATTCAGACTGATGCAAGCCACCGGTCATTTGATCAAAGTCATGAAAAAAAGTGTCGACACTACCATCAGTGTGCTCACCAGCCATCCTAGCTTCCATCCGATCCATCGCCAGATGGAGGATTTCATTTAACGGAGCAACACTGGAACTACCACGGTCATCAACAATACTAAATATCTTCTGTTCTGAGGCACTCAGAAGGGCTCTGGCGTCATCCGTCTGGTTATAGGCCTCACGCACTATTTCGGTCGCAACATCGATTAATGACCGATATGTAGCTTTCTCACGCACCAATTCGGCATAGTAAATCACATGGGCGGCGTTTGCGACACTTTTACTAACCGTCGCAAGAAACTGCGCTCCTCCCATTGATTCCCATTGGCCACTCGCCTTCAGTCTTGATACCAAAAGCGTGGGGTCAATCATCTTACCTTCATCATGCATGATGCAAATTTCACGATACAGCATCTGATGCGCATCATCGTAGAAATCTTCACTGCGAAGCATCAATACAACATCATCAAGAACATCGGGCTTGAGGATGACACTACCCAACACGCCGCGCTCTGCGGCTAAATCAAACGGCGGTTGTCGCTCAAGAATATCAGAAGCTGATGGATGATTAGGAACTGTACTTGCCATATCGGATTTGTCGCCAGCCTTGGCAACGTATGTGGTAGACAACGAGATAAGAAACTCCGGCCATTATATCGCACAATTGCTCGTGCGTCATGACTTAGTCCCGAGTGTCATTTAATCAACAAGAGGAGGGTCAAAGCAATGATAACAAAACCAAAAAACCACATGACAACGTTTTTCTTACGTTTAAACTGTCGTCGATCCTCAATCACACGTTCGATCAGCGCTGCTTCTTCCTCATTCGTCTCGATTACGTGAATTCCCGCTGACATTGCTTGGGAGGTGTCGCTTTCTGCCAAGCTTCCTAAAGTCTGGTCAGCTGAAGAAAGCGTTGCCACATTTTCAAGTAACGATGGCAATACCAAGTCGTCATCTTCATCTTCAGATTCATTGGATGTGCTATCCGTATCTGCTGAATTTGTCGTTGGTTCTGGATCTTCCACATCCTCTTCACCAGAAATCTCATTCACCTCAGAACCCACTGGAATCGGGACGGTAAGTAACGCTTCCGACTTCTCCTCATCGTCATCGACCGTTGAATTCGCCGATTCCTTCGGTACGACCGCTGGTTCGACATTGTCTGGTTTTCTGGTGTTATTGAATCCCGGCGGCAAAATTGACCGGGTGACTTCCGCCTCGGTGACTGTCATTTTTGGCTTTTCGCTTTGTTGATCGCCAGTGTTAGTTACGGTCTCATCTGGTGCTGCTGAGTCGCCTGTTTGCGTTGACTCCCATACTTGTGCTTGCTCATTGACTTCCGCTGCCTCCTGAGCTTGGTTGTTATTCCCGTCATCACTGGTAGGCAGCGCACCGACTTCGACGGCATTCAGACAATGAGGGCATTCCACATGTGAATTGGCAGTATCACATTCAGCTTTAAAGACACCCTGACAAT
>JAKUOW010000198.1 GCA_022451045.1 Pirellulales bacterium
CGCAAAATGAAACAACAGATTATTAAGTTCAAGGACAAGCAAATACAAAACCGTTCAAATCCAGCCAAGTATGGGGCCGTACCGGAATCATTCGCGGCGGAGATAAACTGACGGAAGTACCCGTCGTTTGAAACAAGAGGAAGCGTCTTTCCTTTCGGCCAGTTTGCCCGCGTTGTTACTTTCTTAGAACAAGCGGGAGTAAAAAATGGCAAACTGGCCGTTGGGCGAGAAGTAAGTGGAAATCAGGATTCGGCACGAGAGCCCAGCTTTCGAACGGATTTCGAAGATGATCCGATTTCACCAAACACATACCAGTAACGATTTCAAACAGATAGGCCAATGGGTTACACAACTCTGTAACTCACTGCGGGCTAGCGGTGCTTTCGTCATTGACGAAAGGAAATAGGTCTATGAAATTACTGGACTTCATGTGCATCGACGCAATCCAAGTCGATCTGCAGTCAAGTGAAAAAGAAGACGTCATCAATGAGTTAGTACAATCCTTAGTAACCGCAGGCGAAATTAGCGTCGATGATCAGGAAGGAATCCTGCAAGCGATTACCAAGAGAGAGGAACTCGGCAGTACCGGCATTGGACGCGGCGTTGCAGTTCCACATACAAAACATCCAAGTGTAGAGAAGCTAACCGGAACAGTTGGCATCAGTGTTGACGGTGTCGACTTTCATAGTCTGGATGGAGCAAAAGTGAATCTGTTCTTTTTGCTCGTTTCTCCCCCGGATCGACCAGGGGAACACCTGAGAGCGCTGGAAAATATCTCCCGCCAACTGAGAGATGAGACGTTCTGTCGATTCCTCAAGCAGAGCAGAACGGTAGAAGATATTCGACAATTACTGGAAGAGGCCGACAACAACCAGTTTGTCGCCCAGTAACCGGCGCCGATTCCTGCCCAAGCTATTGCGAGAAAGGCATTAGTAATGGCGGGGCCGACCGTCATGGTAATCGGTTTGGATGTCGCGCAATGTGCAAGTAAGACATCGCTACTGACCACGGCACAGGTTGGCGAAGTAATCGTAAAACGAAATAAAAAAATGAATATAGATATGTCGCAGTTAACCCAACAATCAAAGACGGTCGTGATACAGAACCCTCAGGGGTTACATGCGCGACCAGCAAGTTTGTTTGTTAACCTGGCTCAGCGATTCCATGCAACGATTGAAGTTGTTAAGGAAGAGAACATTGTCGATGGGAAGAGCATCCTGTCGATTTTGACGCTGGCCGCGACCATGGGAACCGAATTGACAATTCGTGCTGAGGGCGAGGATGCACAGAGTGCCCTTGATGCATTGGTTGAACTGATAGACCAGTTTGAAGACTAACGTGGAATCCTTTATGGAGTTGTGATCAGTTTCGGCAGATCACCATGAGTCAAAACCAATAACGAGTTGTTATTACAACACACCTAGTGGCGATCGAAGTGACGCAGGAATACTCCAGAAATGGAATTCCAAAGTAACCTTCCGATCCCGCATCGCGATCGACAACAGATTTGGGGATTTTCCAATGGCCAGGCCATCGGGGAATCAAACAGCAAATCAGCGGTTGCGACGCTGAGGTTTAAATGCAATCACTACAAGGAATCGCAGTTTCACATGGCGTAGCCATCGGTGAGGCAGTGGTTATTGATAACGAGGGATTCCGAATTCCCAAGCGCACCGTCATGGACGATGCCTTGGACGGTGAACTTGCGCGTTTAGACCATGCAATCGGCGCGGTTGCGAAGGAAATCGAAAAGAACCGCGATCGTGTTTCTGAAGAACTTGGTGAGCATTATGGGGCTATTTTCACAGCCCATCTAGAGATGCTTCACGATAAGACGTTGCATAACGAAGTCGAAGCGCTCATTCGCGATCAACATCATTCGGCTGAATATGCTGTGAGTAAGACGCTGCGGCGATACGCCAAGGTGTTTAGAAACCTAGATGATCAATACATGTCAGAAAGAGCTCATGACATTTTTGATCTCGAGCGCAGTTTATTAGCCAAATTATTGGGTCGTCGACGTGAGATCCTGTCAAAGCTGACGACCCCGGCAATTGTCCTGGCTCACAACTTAACTCCAAGCGAGACGGCAAAACTCGACCCGCGGTTTGTGCTTGCATTTGCAACCGAAGCTGGTGGGCCGGGTAGTCATACAGCAATTGTTGCCAAGGGTTTGGAAATTCCCGCGGTCGTTGGTACCGGACTATTTCTCACAGAAGTATCTGGTGGCGATATTGTCATCGTTGATGGTGACCATGGTCGTATTATTATCCAACCAGATGAAAAGACGCTGCAACAGTATCAGGACGAGTTGGAGCATCACCGTTCCCTTGCCGTACGTCTTGCAACATTAAGAGATCTTCCGGCTGAGACACAGGATGGCGAACCCATTCAGCTTGGAGCCAATATCGAATTCCCGCACGAGATCCAGGCATGTCTGGATCGTGGTGCAAACGGCATCGGTTTATATCGCACCGAATTTTTATATCTTGGAGCAGATGAAGAACCTACAGAAGATGATCACTTTGAAGCTTATTCACATGTGGTTAATTCGATGTCAAAACGGCAAGTGACGATTCGAACTCTGGACCTCGGTGCAGACAAGATGGGTCAACTGCCACGTGGAGAAGAAGAGCACAATCCGTTTCTGGGAGTCAGAAGTATTCGACTTTCACTCAGAAACCTCGACCTGTTCCGCAAGCAGCTTCGTGCTGTTCTGCGTGCCAGTGTGCTGGGCGAAGTACGGGTCATGTTCCCAATGATTACGACGCTGCAGGAACTGCGGCAGGCGAAGATGATTCTCAACGATACGATGGAGGATCTAAGGGAAGATGGATTCGAATACGACGAGCAAATCAAAGTAGGCATGATGGTGGAAGTTCCATCAGCTGTCATGATGCTCGATAAACTTTTGAAAGAAGTCGACTTCATTAGTATTGGTACCAATGACTTGATCCAGTACTGCCTGGCGGTCGACCGTAGTAACAAAGACGTAGCAAATCTGTATCGCGCTAGCGATCCAGCGGTTTTGCGTCTAATTAACACAACCCTTAGGGCTGCACGTGACGCGGATGTTCCAGTAAACGTCTGCGGCGAGATGAGTGCTACACCGAAATACATCCCACTACTGCTGGGAATGGGGCTACGCAGTGTTAGCGTTTCCCCAAGTGCCATTCCGGAGATCAAAAGTGTCTGTCGGAGTGTGACGATTGAGCAGTGCGAGGATATCGCGAGCCGCGCGCTCCAGTTGGACAGCGCCCGCGAAGTAGACACCTTCTTGCAGGAAGAAATCCGAAACATCAGCCCGGAACTCGTGGTGTAACAAATGGTTTTTAATCTATTCAAACGCAAAAAACAGAAAGCTGAACAAGCTAAGGCCGAAGCGGAAGCTAAACAAGCAGCCGAAGCAGCCGAAAAGCGACCAGCACGTAATAGGTCACGCGATGGTGACGGAGATGACGACGGTGAGCGTCGACCTCGACGACGTCGCGGTGGTCGTGGACGTGGTCGCGGCGGTCGAAGACCTCAGGGTGATCAGCAAAACACACACAGATCAGACAACCAACAAGATGGCTCGGAAGAAAAGTCAGATTCGAATCGCTCGCAGGGACGTCGACGCACGTCCGGAAGTCGCAGCGGCGGCGGACGTGATGACGGTCGACGCGGTGGCGGTAGACAAGGTGGTAACCAAGGCGGTGGCAAACAAGGTGACGGTAGACGCGGTTCGCGATCGCGACGGTCCGGGTCAGATCGGGATGATCGACAAAAAGGCCAGGGAGGACGTCGACGTCGATCTTCAGATAGTCACAGAGATGATCGATCCGAAGCGCGTGAGAACAAGCCAAAAGTGAAAACTGAAATGATCATTAACGCGACACAAAGTGAAGAAAGTCGTGTGGCGATTGTAGAAGATGGTCGTTTGGAAGATCTTTATGTAGAACGAGCTAGTCAGGAAAACCTCGTTGGAAATATCTATCGTGGTAAAGTCGTAAACCTCGAGCCAAGTATCCAGGCGGTATTTGTCGATTTCGGTGTCGGTCGAAATGGCTTCTTGCATATCAGTGATGTGGAACCGCAATATTTCCGACAAGGTGGATACGATCCGAACAAGCCGATCGAAGAACAGAATGAAGAGCTGGCGGCGCGAGTAAGTAACAGTAACAACAACCGGCGTCGCAAGCAGCGTTATACTGGAGGCCGTCCGCGCGTAAAGCCGCCTATTCAGGAGTTATTCCAAAAAGGCGATGAAGTCGTTGTTCAGGTGATCAAGGAAGGTATTGGGACAAAAGGCCCAACACTTACGACTTACCTGAGTATTCCCGGACGGTATCTGGTACTCATGCCGCATCTGGACCGAATCGGTGTGTCCAGAAAGATAGAAGATGATAAAGACAGACGACGCCTGAAGGAAGCACTTTCAGAGTTGAATCCTCCCAAGGGCCTCGGCTTTATCGTAAGAACTGCCGGTCAGGGCCGCTCCAAAAAAGAGCTGTCCAGAGATATGGCATATCTAATTCGACTTTGGAAAGCGATTGCTCGCCGGATCAAGAAGTCCAGTGGACCTTCTCCTGTGTACGAAGAAAACGATATGATCATTCGTACGATTCGTGACGTGTTTACCGGTGATGTTGACTCGATTTATATCGATTCAGAAGATGCTTTCCGCAGGGCGAAAGAATTTCTGAAGCTTGTCATGCCGCGGTATGCAAGCCGTTTGCAACACTATAAGGGTGACCAGCCGATATTCCACAATTACAAGCTGGATGAGGAAATCAAGAATATCTATAAGCGTCAGGTTCCATTGAAAGCTGGTGGATCTATCGTGATTGATCCTACCGAAGCGCTCGTGGCAATCGATGTGAATAGTGGTAATTTCCGCCTCGATGACAATGCGGAGGAAACTGCTTATCATTTGAACCTCTCTGCAGCGAGAGAAATTGCTCGACAGTTGCGATTGCGGGATCTCGGTGGAGTGATTGTTAATGACTTCATTGACATGCGACGTGAGAAGCATCGTCGGGGTGTTGAACGCGAACTGCGCAATGCCATGAGACGGGATCGTGCACGTACGAAGATTCTGCGTACCAGTCCATTTGGACTGATCGAAATGACGCGGCAGCGAATTCGCCCGAGCCTTAAACGCAGTGTGTATGAAGATTGCCCAGCTTGTTCCGGCCGCGGACTCGTCAAAACGGACGAGAGCATGGCAATTGAAGTAATGCGTAAATTGATGCTTATCGCACCGGATAAACGAGTAAAGAAAGTCACCGTTAGGGTTAATGACAAAGTGGCTGATTACTTAAACACGAAGAAAGACTCAGAGATTTCCGAAATAAAGGAACGTAGCGGCATCGAAGTAAACGTCGTAGCCGTTGACAACACTTATCCGGAATTCCTTGAAATACAGTGTATTAATGACAAGGGTAAAGCCGTCAAGACAGACTAGTAATCTCCGGGCAGTTTCGGTGCTTGGTTTTGTTTCCGGAATCTGAAACTGCCCCCTCGACGGAGCCCTGTTTTTGAAGTAACTTCGATACTTTCCACCATGTATTCCGCTGTTTATAGTGAATTGGTGGAATTGATAGATTACCGCGTTGTTTTTTGGCGCGTAATCTCAGACAACGAAACCTTTCATCCGATTTACCAGACGGAAAAGTAACATGTACGCTATCATCGCTGACAGTGGTCGACAGTTTAAAGTTGAAGAAGGTCAGGAAGTCGTTGTAGATTTACGCGATGCCGAAGCTGGCTCAACCATTACATTCGATCAGGTTCTTGCTGTTTCCGGTGATGATGGTGTGAAAATTGGTAAGCCGACCGTCGATGGTGCCAGTGTTACCGCTGAAGTACTTGGTGAAGTGAAGGGTAAGAAGATTTACGTCCAGAAGTTCCGCCGCCGTAAGAACTCAAGACGGCGAACCGGTCATCGCCAGCACTACACAAGTGTGCGAATTGAATCTATTAAGAGCTAATGGTATTCAGTTAGCGGATAATTCTCGAGCTAAGTGGTTCTCTCTCTTCTTAGCTAATTGCTGAACTTCAAAAAACACTGCGCGCGATCTGTAAAAAACTGGGTGTATTTATTGGTGTAGCCGTAGAAGATTCTTATTCCCCGATGCCTAATTCCTAACTGCTATAATTGCCGATGAATTTTGTATGGCAATAATTCTGCCGAGAAAAGGAAATTTGGATGAATAGTGTGATTCGTATAGTGTTGGCGTTTCTGTTCTGTTTCGCGATCGATTCAACAACAGAGTTGGCAGATGCCAAAAAAGGATATAAACGTCCGCGTGATCGTAACATGCAGTCCACAACGGTCGCAAAACCACGTGGACCGATCGGTCCACGCAAGTCTGTTGCAGTTTGGCCGGTGCCAGGGCCGAAATACACATTTCCAGGTGTAGAAGAACTCGTCGTGCACGAGCTTGTTAATTCGAATGATTACATTGTCGTCGAACGATTGAACATTCCTGCTTTGAATGCGGAAGCAGAACTCGCTGATAAAGTTAAGCATGTTGGTGCTCAGCTAATCTTTGAAGTGGCTGTTACAGATATTGATCAGCGATCAAGCCGAGGACTCAGCATTGGTTTTGGTGAGCAAAATATAGGCAATGGCTTTGATGTTGTATTAGGAACCACGCGTACTTCAGCCCATGCAGATATCGTGCTGAGAGTCATTGAAACACAAACCGGAAAGATACTCTCATCACAAACAGCACGTGGTACGTCGGTGGGACTCGGGCTGGATCTTGGATTTGCCTATAACAACGTAAAAGCCGGTGGTGTTGATGGCCTGGGTATCAATACAAGTAAGTGGCAATCGACATCTGTCGGTAAGGCAGTTTCACGAGCCGTGGACATTGCGGTGGCCAAGACAACCGCAAAGTTGCGAAGCGTAAAATGGGAAGCGCGTGTGGCCGAGGGGGATGACCAGTTCGTTTACATCAATGCTGGATCCAAGGAGGGTATGAAACAGGGGATGGTGCTGACGATCTCAAGACCCGGTAAGACGATTACGGACCCGGTCAACGGCGCCGTACTGGATGTGGTTTTCATACCACTTGCAAAA
>JAKUOW010000199.1 GCA_022451045.1 Pirellulales bacterium
TCCTTCTGGAGTCTATCTTGTGTTTGGAATGTTGATACAGAGTCCTGTAGATTTAATTCAGGATTACGATGGTGAAGATAGGCCGTTAATCGTTCTTGGGAATTCTGTGCCTTTTGTGAGACCATAAAATTCTTAGAGTGCTACGCAGTCCAATTCACAATGCGAATCAACAGCACGATTGAATTGTAAGGTCGTAGGTCGTTTTTATTCTGGCGGCGACCGACGGAGTTTAGAGATCAGGTAAGGCAGGGCCTGAAGAGCTCTTACAGCATCTATTTGGCCTGTTTACAACCTTTCTCTAGTGCGACTAGAATACGAGTTTACCCTCATCGTTTATGAATCGCACGTATCACTTGTATTGTGCGTGTTTATTGCGTTTGAAGGATGCCGTTGACGGCTGCGCAAGAGGTGCGCAGTAGAGAAACAGTTTATTTACCAGAAGCAAATGCATGTTTGATCGACTTCAGGAAGGTCTGCAATCTGCCATCAAATCGATGCGCGGAAAAGGCCGGTTGAGCGAGTCGAACATGCGTGACGGCTTAAAGCTGGTTGAAGAATCGTTGCTCGAAGCGGACGTTAGTTACTCGGCGGTGAAGTCCTTTATGGACCGAGTCACCGAGAAGGCATTAGGAGAATCGGTCCTCCTGTCACTTGATCCAAGTGAACAGGTGGTCGGTATTGTCCGCGATGAGCTGGTCAATATCCTAGGACCAGTTGATGCGTCACTACACCTTGACCATGACGTCACAGTGCTAATGCTCTGCGGCCTGCAAGGATCCGGTAAAACCACCACCAGCGGTAAGCTGGCTAGGTTAATCCGCGAAGGTGGCGGTAGGCCGATGCTTGTTGCAGCTGACCTTCAGCGGGCAGCAGCGGTGAACCAATTACATGTCCTCGGTGAGCAACTTGGAATTCCGGTTTATTCGGAAGAAGGAGCCACCGACCCGGTCTAGGTTTGCCAGAACGGTGTAAAGACGGCTCGGGAGAACGATGCAATCGTCGTGATTCTCGATACTGCCGGACGATTGGCGATCGACGAAGAGTTGATGGCCGAGTTAGGCCGGATTGACCAGCGTGTCCAACCACATCAGGTGTACCTGGTGGTTGATGGCATGACAGGTCAGGATGCTGTAAACAGTGCCAAGGCATTTAATGAAGCCTTGGAACTAGACGGCGTGGTCATGACCAAACTTGATGGTGATGCTCGCGGTGGAGCTCTGTTATCGGTGAAGCACGTTACTGGCGTGCCAATTAAGTTCATCGGTACAGGCGAACACATGGATTCGCTTGAACCCTTCCGACCGGAAGGTATGGTGGGCAGAATCCTTGGACTAGGTGACATCCTGGGATTGGTCGACATGGCCCACCAGGTCGTCGACCAAAAGAAACAAGAGGAACTCGAAGCGAAGCTTGCCAAGGGTAAGTTCACGCTTGAAGATTTCCGCGGCCAACTCGAAGGGCTTGCCCGACCGGGACTGGTCAAGAAAATGCTCGGCATGCTTGGTGGGCCAATGGCTCAATACAACAAGATGCTCGAGGATGACGATACAGAAACCGGCATTCGCCGTACGATCGGGATCATCGATTCGATGACACCGGCTGAACGAGCGGATACCAGTTTGATTAGCCCGAGTCGCCGGAATCGTATTGCTCAGGGTGCTGGAGTACAGGTGAATGAAATCACCCAGTTGCTTAAGCAGTACGACCAGATGAAGCCGATGATGGAGGGAATGGCTGGAAAAGGTATGCGTGAACGCATGCAGGCTATGAAAGATATGCAGGAGTCAGCAATGGCGAACCCGATGGGGATGCCGACGCGGACTAAGAAATCAACCGGCAAGCGGTTGAGTGCAAAAGATAAGAAGAAAGGTAAACAAAATCGGGCAAAAGCACTGCGTAACCTACGCCGTGGACGCTAGAGTTTGGGTCACCTGACTTTGAAGATTAAGAACTATTTGTTTAACAGGACTGAATTTTTTGTAAGGAGAGATTCGTGGCAGTACGTATCCGCCTAAAACGACTAGGCCGACGCCACCGCCCGTTCTACCGTGTTTGTGCGATGGATTCCCGCGCACCTCGCGATGGAAAAGTAATCGAAGAACTTGGTGTCTATGACCCAATGATTCGTGAAACTGATGCACGGGTAACATTGAACCAGGAACGTGTTTCCTATTGGCTAGGTGTCGGTGCGCAACCGACCGAGAAGGTTCAAGTTTTAATTAACAAGTACGGGCCAGAGGGCACGCATTTACAACAACAATCCGAAGCAATGGAGCGGCTAAAGCTAAGTAAGCCCACCGCACCGCCTGCTGAACCGCTTCCAACTTTTGAAGAAGAAACACCTGCTGAGGAGGCTGCCTCAGATGAAGCTGCAGCCGCCGATGAAGGTGCTTCAGAAGAAAGTGTAGCCGCAGAAGATACAACGGCAGATGATGTGGTTGCAGAAGAAGCTGCTGAAGAAGAAGCTGCTGAAGAAGAAGCTGCTGAAGAAGAAGCTGCTGAAGGTGACTCTGAGGAAGAGTCGGAATAAAGCCTGGTTGGAAATGCCATGCGTTTTGACATAGTGAGCCTTTTTCCAGAGATATTCTCTGGCTACCTAGGCGAGAGCTTGCTTAGTAAGGCGATAGAGCAACAGCTCGTTAGCGTCAACGTGCATGACCTACGTAGGTGGACAACAGACAAGCACCAGCGTGTGGATGACCGGCCGTTTGGCGGTGGTCCCGGCATGGTGATTCAGGTCGAACCGGTTGTTCGCTGTGTAGAAGAAGTCCAACAACTTGGGCAACAGTCTGGAAACATTATCCTGCTGACGCCCACAGGCAAGCGACTTGATCAGAAACTGGTTGAAGAGCTTGCCGAAACCCCACGACATCTACTGCTTTGCGGAAGATATGAGGGGTTTGACCATCGTGTTGTAGATATTCTAAAGCCAATGGAAATTAGCATTGGAGATTATATCCTCAACGGTGGAGAAGTTGCCGCAATGGTGATGATCGAGTCACTTATTCGTCTCGTTCCTGGAGTCCTGGGGGATGAGATGAGCAACGTGGATGATTCATTTTCAAGCGGGAACCGGATGCTGGAATATCCTCAGTACACACGGCCACGTGAGTATCGTGGATTTCAGGTGCCAGATGTGCTTTTAAGCGGTGATCATCAGGCAATTGATGATTGGCGCAAAGCACAAAGTATCGAGCGGACTCGTGAGCGACGTCACGATCTGCTTGGAGAATCAGACGATGGCGATGTTGACCAAAAGACGTCGTGAATCAAAATGAAATATTGTCATGTGGTGTCACAAGGGTTTGACAGATCTTTGTTGATGCCGGTTAATTAGCTTAAAGGACACAAAGCTATGGTTAATAAACTGATCGAAACAATCGAGAACGCAAGTAAGAAGACAGATGTGCCTGAATTCGACATCGGCGATACAGTCGACGTACATGTGAAGATCTTGGAAGGTCAGAAAGAACGTATTCAGATTTTCTCAGGTGTCGTGATTGCTCGTAATGGCAGCGGTACGAGCGAGATGTTTTCCGTCCGCCGAATCGTGGCTGGCGAAGGTGTGGAACGAAAGTTTCCTTTGCACTCGCCTCGTATAGAAAAAGTTGAGGTCACACGTAGCAGCGTCGTGCGTCGTGCCAAGCTATACTTCCTGCGAGACCGTACTGGTAAGGCGGTTCGTCTTAAGGAACGACGTCGCGTTACGAAGTCGTAAACACAGTATCTGGGTGGCACTTGCCGCAATGAGTTTGGTGCTTATGTTGAGTGTCCGTTGAGGGCAATTGATATGGGCAGATTCTGGTTGCAGCGACGATACAATCAGACAATAGGTCTGGTTTTGGGAATTGCAGCCTGGGTAACGCGTTGTCTATGTTCGTGTGTCCTGCGTAGACGACCATCGAAACAGAGAATCGGGCAATTGGGTGAAAACCTGGTGGCCCGTTTTTTATTGCGCCGTGGGTTCTTGATCGTTGGACGTCGTGTTAGGAGATTTGGTGCAGAAATGGACCTCGTTGGGGTCGATTTTCAGAAGGGCAAGCCTGAACTAGTGGTTGTCGAAGTAAAAACAAGGCGATCTTTGCCTGACAGATCTACAAAAGACCCAAGAAGGAAAAACCATCCGCTGGTCAGTTATCGCCAGATGAAGCGTCTTCAGTCAGCGCTCTCGCAATTAGCAACGCTTTACGATATTTCAATGGACCAAGCACGTGTTGACACAGTACTTGTGCATTGGCCGATCAATACGATCGCGCCAGCAGTTTATCGCACGTATGGCAAACCGCTCAGCAACCTGTGCTGTCTTATAGCCGGTTACTTCTTTTTATAGAAAGCTGCAAGTTCCTGCGGTGTGATCTTTCCATCCTTGTCCGCATCGGCATCTGCTTTGATCGTAGAGCTCTTAGACCACTCATCTTCACTCAACACCTGATCCTTGTTGGTGTCGTATTTCTGAATGGTACGTACTGCGAACTTCACATAACGTTCATCTTCGGAACTATCGGCAAATCCTTTAGGTTGGCCACTTGAACCAGAAGTTGCGGTTCGTGATGAACTGTCTGTCTTTGGTTTCGGTTGTGCTGCGGCCACCGCTGAACTGCGTTCTGGTACTGGCGTGCTGCGAACAACACCCTGATCCGTTGCACCAATGCACTCAAATGGGGTGATGATTCCGTCACGGTTTGCATCGAATTGATAGTACTCTTTAAGAACACTTTCACTCCACTTGTCAGTGTATTCGCCCATTGCGACCTGACCGTCCAGATTGCCATCTGTGTTGATGAACCAACTTGGAATGCCTTGAGGCAATCGTTCATGCGGAGTTAAGAAACGCACGCCGCTACCCTGGCTGGTTGAACCGGCGCTACTTTTCGTCTCGCCATACTTTTCGCCACCTTCGCGGTATGGATTCGGCTTGAATTCCTGTTGTTGTTGACCGCCACTAAAGCGGGACTGCATCCAAGCGGATAATTCTTCTTTTGTAATTTTATTGTCTTTATTCTTGTCTGCACCACTTGGGTCAGACCGGAAATTCTTCCATTCTTCTTTTTCAATGACACCGCTCTTATTCGAGTCATACCGCTGCATGATGCTATTCGCAAACATCGCCATTCGGTCACCACCACCTTGTCCCGGAGGGCCACCACCAGATCGGCTTCTACTTGAGCGTCTATCACCACCGCTGCTGCGTCGGGGGTCACCTTGTTGAGGTTGTGCCTGGCCATTGTTTTGTTGATCTTTGTTGTCGCCGCCGCCGGCTGCTTTCTTTTTGGCTTCATTACTGCGTGTGATGGAATAACGTAGTGACAACTCTGCAGCAGTTAATTTTCCGTCGCCGTTTTTGTCTTGAGTAAGAGGGTTTCCATAAATCCACCTTCCTTGTTTTATTTCCTGACTGTCCAGGATTCCATCACGATTCCTGTCATATCGCCGAATGGTATCTTTAGCACGGTCGATATCGGCTTGCTTGACATCTACGTTCAGGTATGCAGCTTTTGGCCCAAATCCCGGAAGGCCAGCATCCACGGTCTGCTCCACGCCAAAGCTAGGTACAAGCGTGTCTGGAGTTGGTACATTCTCCAAGTCACCTCTTGATCGGTCGCGTGACTGTCCACGATCACGAGATTGATCGCCACTGCCGCCGTTTCGCATCTGTTCGACGCGTTTCGCAATCGTGTCCAGGGGAATCGGTCGCGAGAGATCCATACCACCGCCATCTCGTGCCATACGTTCCAGAAAAGGTCTTGCGCGACCTTGTTCGTCGGGTTCCAAAACGCCGTTGCCATTTGCATCGAGCCGTTTAAGGAACTCCATCGGACCGCCTTGAGCAAGCACCGTTGAGGAAACGGTCAATGACAAGATTGAAATGAGCAGTAGCGAGATATATTTCTTCATGATCTGTACCAAAGCTGATTGAAGACCAGTTGTTGTCGAGTATTTAAAATCGACATCATTGGATGGTATTTTAACTAGACCTGTACCCTTCTAGATTACGTTATCGGCTGTTTCAGAGCAAATAGCGAATATTGTGATCGTACGAAAAACAGGCTGTTTGTGTGTGATGTTCCGGTTGTACAGAATGTACGCTTATTCTGCTGTCAGAACACCTATTTATGGAACGTTTCCGGGCGAAAAAGGTTTCGGTTAACGATGAGTTAAATCAGTAGACGTTGAGCTTATGAAACCCGGCTTTTTGGTCTGCGGCGTCGATAGGAACGGCTTTTCATTGCAACCATGCAAACTTCCCGGCGGTTAAATGCAAGCTGCCGAAGGCGAACATACTGGTAACCCCATTTTTTTACTCGCTCAATATAGGAAGGGATTTGTTCAGCGAGTTCAGGCTGTATGAGCTTAAGTGTAAGTACAAGACCGTGAAGGTTGACGCGACGATTCTCGACAATGTGTTCCACGCTGTCGAGAGTGTAATTGGGAGCTACGTTTGAATCTGAAAACAGCCATTTGGCTTCGGAATACGCACTTCGTTTAAGATCCGCTGCTCTCGCACGATGGTGGGTGAAATTTGCATGTGCAAGTACGGACTCATGCATTTGAGCTGGATCGATTCCGATTACCTTCATGCCTCGATCAAGCAGTGCCTGGCAACTGCCCCCGGGAGAACTGCCAATTTCCACGCATGTATCTCCAGCTTGCAGAGGTAATTGTGACCAACGAATGGATTCCTCCATTTTGAGATAGGCTCGACTTACTGCGTGTTCGGGCAGTCGCAGCGAATAGACACCACCGGGCCAGCGAGTGGATGTGCCTTCAGCGACGTGGTAGCCAAACCACCACTGATCCGGCTCCACCAGGACGCAGTCAAAAACGAGCTGTCCTGATTTGGCGATTCGATTGATACCGATCTTGGAATCGATTTGAAGTTGCTCTTGGATTATGTAACCTGCAGCATCTGCAACTTCATTTCGATTAATGGGCTCTGGGGCTACACATCCACTCGCCGAAGCCGCTGCCGCTTACAGAAGCGTATCCACGGAAGAAAACTCCGGGGAAGCTGTAGACAAAACTAAG
>JAKUOW010000002.1:0-31333 GCA_022451045.1 Pirellulales bacterium
TTGGAGTTCTTGCTCTACTAGCTGAACACGAATAACCATTTCAACAGAATCGAATGACAAAGTTAATCGTATCCGACCTGCATAAAGAGTACCCAACACGCGGTGAGCCGTTGAAGGTCCTCAGAGGTATTTCACTCGAGCTAACCGCCGGTAAAAATCTGGCCATTGTCGGTCCAAGTGGCTCCGGGAAGAGCACACTGCTGCACATATTGGGCACTCTAGACAGGCCAACTTCCGGCACCGTTACACTCGACGACAATGACCCGTTTGAATTAGACGATCAGGAACTCGCTGCATATCGGAATAACAACATTGGGTTCATCTTTCAGGATCATCATCTGCTGCCACAGATGAGCGTTTTGGAAAACGTGCTGATTCCCGCTCTGGCCGACGGTAAGCCAGGGTCTGATTTACGAGAACGAGCGTTAAATCTTCTCGAACGAGTCGGTCTGAGCGATCGACTGCATCATCGTCCATCAGAACTTTCCGGTGGTGAACGGGAACGCGTCGCAGTAGCCAGATCACTCATCCTCTCCCCTTCACTACTCGTCGCGGACGAACCAACCGGGAATCTTGACCGCACAAATGCCCGACAAGTGGCTGAGCTTCTTTTGGATATCCAACGCACTGATAACATGATGCTCGTCGTAGTCACCCACAGCGGTGAAATTGCAGACATGCTTGATTCCAAATCAGAGATTGATGACGGCAAACTAATATGACCAATCAGCGGTATATCATCGGAAGTCTAATCCACCACTGGCGGATTAACCTGGCGGTGGCTTTAGGTGTAGCCGCAGCGACAGCCGTTCTCACAGGCGCACTGCTTATCGGGGATTCAATGCGTGCGAGTTTACGGCACGTGACGCTCGATCGGCTCGGTGACATCGATGAAATACTCGTGAATGACCGGTTCTTTAGAGCTGAGCTCGTTACGGAATTACAATCGCAACCTGAATTCAGATCAGATTACAAATTAGCAGAACCGGCAATTGTGTTTCCTCAAGGCACAATTGAAACCCGTGGCGAGCAAGACGACACAGAAGTCGCTCGGGCCGCAAATATCCTGGTGTTGGGTATTTCAGATACGTTTTGGAATCTCGACTCACTCGATGCTCAACCAGTCGCACTTGGCGATGGTGAAGTAATACTCAATCAGGCTCTGGCTGCTGATCTGAACGTAAAAGTTGGCGACCTTGTCACTCTACGGCTGCCAAAAGAACTGCAAGTTAATGCCGACAGTCCGCTGGGATCCGAAGAGTCTACGGACCGCGTCGAAGGCATCCCAGATCTTAAGGTCGCCGCGATTATCCAAAACAAGGGTCTCGGTAGATTTGCGTTACGGCCTAATCAGACGACATCAAGAAACGCATATGTTCGTCTGGATCTCCTGCAAGATGAACTAGATCAAGACGATCAGTGCAACGCGATTCTAGTGTCCTCCAAGCAAGGAGATAATCCACCGGATGAAGATGCAAGTAAGCGACTCCGGTCATGGCTCAAACCCACATTGAGTGATCTCGGTCTGGAGATCAATCCTGTATCCATTCAATACAAAGCCGAAGGTGCGACCGAATCCACAGTCGTCCTCAAGTACTACAGTCTCTCCAGTGACCGTATGATGCTCGATGATGACTCGGTCAACGTAGCGTTACGCGCTTTTGAAAAGTACAGTCCTCAACAAGTATTTACTTACATATCCACTGCCTTAATGAAAGTCTCTGACTCTCAACATATCCAGGATGGTAGTGAAGGACTTGTTGAAACAAAGCGAACCGTGGCAGACGACGGGGAGTTTGTGCCATATTCGATCGTAACGGGGATTGATTCACAGACAGTACTGGGGCCGCTTGTGAATGAAGACAACCAATCTCCATTGCCCGTACTGGGCGACAATGAGGTGGTAATCAATCAATGGCTTGCTGACGATCTCAAACTCTCTGTTGGAGACTGGCTCCGCCTCGACTACTTCGAACCGGAGACAACCCACGGCAGAACCGTTGAGAGATATGTAGACCTCAAGGTCAGCAGTATTGTACCGCTCACCAGGCCGCGAAGGCCGTTTGGCAGACGATCCGCTGAATTCCAGGAGAGGCCGTATTTGACTAACGACCCGGATTTAACACCGGTAGTAGAAGGCGTCACGGATAAGGCTTCGATTGATGATTGGGATGTGCCATTTGGAATGGTATACCAACCACGCGGCCAAGATGATGACTATTGGAATAATCATCGTACGACACCAAAGGCTTTTGTTTCGCTTGCCACAAGCAAGTTACTGTGGGGCAGTCGCTTTGGTTCAGTAACCTCTATCCGTATTGCTGCCACAGAAGGCATTGATGAACAAAAGCTATCTGCACAGCTAGCAGGTGAAATCAACCGATCTGGTCTAGCGATGGGATTCACGTTCATCGCTGTAAAACGCGACGGCATAAAAGCATCAAGTGGCGCTACACCGTTTGACGCACTATTTCTTTCACTCAGCTTTTTTGTGATTGCAGCTGCCTTAATGCTAATCGTCTTGCTGTTCCGTTTAGGTGTTGAACAGCGAAGTACACAACTCGGCTTACTCCTTGCAGTTGGCCTGAACCGAAAGCATGTTGGAAAGCTCCTACTAGGTGAAGCAGCCATCGTCGCGGGAATCGGAAGCTTGCTGGGGGTCATCCTAGGTATCGGTTATGCAAAACTCATGCTACTTGGCCTCACGACCTGGTGGGTTGATGCTATCTCAACCGCGTTCTTAGAATTTGCCTGGACTGGCCGTAGCCTTGTATTAGGATTCATAATCGGCCTTGCCATGGCGACTGGTACGATTTACTGGGCTGTTCGGAAAACAAAGTCTTTCAGCATTCGTGGCCTGTTAGCTGGCCAAGCAACAGGTCATTCGTCAGATACAAAGAACAAGCCGTCACGACGTGCTACGATTATTTGCTATGCGTTGTTTGTCGTCGGCACTCTGCTGGCTGTGCTCGCCGCGATCCCCTCAATTGGAAGCGGCATGGGAGCCGAAGGACAGGCGGGCGCGTTTGTAGGAGCTGGAGCGATGGTGTTGACCGGCATGCTCATGATCCTGCGCTGGCGGTTACGACAGGCAACGAACAAAGAGAGTAGTCATTTCGGGGCATCTCCGCTCATTTGGCTTGCAAACAAAAACTCACAACGCAACCCCGGACGTAGTACGATCACCATTGGTGTTATGGCATCAGCAGCATTTTTGATCGTATCGATGAGTTCATTCCAATTGAGCCCCACGGAAAATGGAAGAGGCGGATTCAAGTTAGTCGGCTTTAGTTCGATGACATTTTATAAAGACCTATCCTCACCGGATGTTCAAGACGATGTATTGGGTGACGATGCTGCTCTGCTGGAATCCGGCACGATTCTCTCACTGCGCTATAAGCCTGGTGATGATGCCAGCTGCAGTAATGTGTACCAAGTCAGTCAACCGAGAGTCCTAGGAGTCACTTCGCGGTTAATCGAATACTACGATGATGCATCACACACTTCTTTTACATTTGCCGGAAACGCTGAATTGAAAGATAGCGGCTCTAATCCCTGGCATGTACTTTCAACGGATCAACCCCATAAAGGTACGGAGGACGATCCATTGCCTGTTGTGATTGATAAGAACACCGCGATGTTTAGTTTAAAGCTGTTTGGAGGAATCGGCGAATCGTTTGACGTAACGTATGAAGATGGACACACCATTCACTTCTCCGTCGCCGGTTTGCTCGCTAATAGCGTCCTGCAAGGATCTTTATTAATCAGTGAAACAGACTTCAAGCAGGCATTTCCACATATCAGTGGTTATCGATATTTCCTTGTAGATCCTGGACAAGCCGATGGCAATCAGGTGAGCAATTTCCTTGAAGATCGATTGGGCGAACAAGGCCTGGACCTTCAGGATGCGGACCAGTTACTGGCTGACTTACTGGCTGTTCAGAACACATACATCAAGGCCTTCCAAAGCCTCGGGGCACTCGGCTTATTGCTTGGGACTTTTGGCCTGACGACAGTACTGATTCGAAATGTATTCGAACGGCGTGCGGAACTTGCGCTCTTACGTGCCACCGGTTTTAACTCCAAACGCATTTCCAACATGATCTTGCTTGAGAACCTGCTTTTGCTGGCGGGTGGAATGGCTACTGGAATCATTGCGGCATTGTTTGCTGTGCTACCTCACATTCTATTCGCAGATGCAACACCGCCGGCGACGGATCTGATCATCATGCTGCTGGTTGTATTAGTTGTTGGAATCATCTCCGGGCTAATCGCTGTTCGGTACACTCTTCGCGCGCCAGTTATCGCGGCATTAAGAGGCGATTAGGAGTCCCATCGCAATGACAATACCATCTGTAATGGCTATCGCTGCTCATCCTGACGATATCGAGTTTTTGATGTCGGGCACCATGATGCTCTTAGCAGAAGCTGGCTACGAATTGCATTACATGAACCTGTCATCCGGCGATTGCGGCAGCACCCAACATGACAATGAAACGGTAAAGCAGATGAGACGCCAGGAAGCGATCGAAGCTGCTTCTCTCATTGGTGCTCACTACCACGAAGCGATATGTGATGACCTGTTGATTTTCTATAATGAGGAACCTCTACGGAAACTGTCGGCCGTCATCCGTACAGTAGCACCCACAATCATCCTGACTCACTCACCGAGTGATTATATGGAAGACCATATGAACACCTGCCGGCTAGCGGTGACTGCCGCGTTTAGTCGATGCATGCCAAACTTTCAGACTACACCGGAGACTGCTGCAATTGATCAGCCGGTGACGGTTTATCACGCTCAGCCGTATTCTCATTTCGATCCGCTCGGCGAATTCGTCCAGCCGTCATATTATGTCAACGTGGCAGGCGTTCAGGACAAGAAGCGGGAAATGCTGTCGTGCCATCGATCCCAAAAGCAGTGGCTGGATGAATCACAAGGACTTGATTCCTATCTGATCACCATGCAAGAACTCGATGCTCAACTCGGAACACATAGCAGTGTATTCACATACGCGGAAGGCTGGCGGCGACATCTGCACCTCGGCTTCTGTGGCGCTGATGATGATCCACTGAGAGATACACTCGGTGATATGATTCACAAAGCGTGAAGCATGTCAATTTGCAGGCTTTTCCCAATTAACAACAACATTCGTTGAGATTCCCCCGCGGGGACTGAATTTAGCTGTCACTGTGATCTTACGTGGCGCTAATTTAGCAACCAAATCATCGAGAATAGTATTGGTGACATTCTCATAAAAGATGCCATCGTTGCGAAAGCTCTGTAGATAGAACTTCAAGCTTTTCAATTCAACGCATACCTCATCCGGTACATATCGAAACTCAATCACACCAAAATCCGGTTGCCCGGTTTTTGGGCACACTGAAGTAAACTCCGGGCAAATGGTTTCAATCTCGTAATCACGGTTGGGAAATGTATTATCAAACACCTCGAGGATGTCCCGACGTGATTTATCAGATTGCATGCTTGGGTTGTTCGTTGTCAACGCAAATAGCTCCTTTCGTAGATAGATTCATTGTGGCATGATGAAGTTAGAGCGTGAAGAGGCCAAAAAGAAGACAGAATCTCACTGACTCATGAGAATTGCAGAGATCTATAAATCTATTCAGGGCGAAGGCCAGCTAACGGGCACGGAGAGCACCTTTGTGCGCGCATCTGGCTGCAATCTCAGATGCTGGTTCTGTGACACACCGTACACGTCCTGGAAGCCAACTGGAGATGACCTTTCCGTTGAAGAAATCCTTTCGACCATTCGTGACTTAGGCTGCGACCACATCGTCCTTACCGGTGGCGAACCGATGTTGTTTGCGGAAATCATCCCGTTATGTCGGCAATTACACCGTGAGAATTATCATATTACGATTGAAACCGCTGGTACGTTGCATTTGCCTGTGGTTTGCGACTTAATGTCGATTAGCCCAAAAACTTCCGGAAGTGCACCTGACCCACGCGAGCATCCAAAGTGGTATCAGCGGCATGAGAACACACGACATCGACCAGAAGTAATGCGGCGACTCATGGACGAATACACTTATCAATTGAAATTTGTTGTCGATACGCCGGCAGATCTTGATGATCTTTCACTAACGCTTGATCAATACGATGCTGTCGACAAATCGAAAGTGTATCTGATGCCACAGGGCACGGAGCAAACAGAATTGCTTGAACGGGAAGCATGGCTAAAGCCTTTTTGTGACTCACAAGGTTATCAGTTCTGTCCACGTATGCAAATTGCATGGTTTGGTGCACGGCAAGGCACATAAACGCCGAATCAGTTCCGGACCAGTCTATACCGAATTCGAGCAGTATCGGGTAAACTTGTTGGCTACACAACGAAACCCTCGATTCGCGAGACAAGTTAATGCGCGCTATTCTCAAGTCACTTCCGTTTGCTGGAATTACCGTACTTGCATGGGGATCATACGGCCCCACAATTCATGCCGGCGAAGCTGGGCTTGGTAGCAGTAAGTGGGCTGCCTTTTTGTGTGTTGGACTCGCCTATTTTATCATCGCGGTGATCATCCCGTTTGTCTGGTTGAAGAGCAAAGGTGAGAGCGGACACTGGACGAAGGACGGCTTCATCTGGGGTTTAGGTGCTGGAACTTGTGGAGCGCTTGGTGCATTAGGAATCATCACGGCTATTTCCAGCGGGGGCAGTCCATCTTACGTAATGCCGATCGTCTTTGGCGGTGCACCCGTCGTCAATACACTCGTTTCAATGTGGATGGGCAAGTTATTTGGTCAAGCGACAAACGGCTTTTATCTGGGAATCATCCTTGTTGGATTGGGAACCGTTGGCGTCTTTTATAACAAACCACAAAAAGCAGACACTGGGGCCGACAAAGTCGCCGCCGAACAGAAAGATACTCAAGCCGAGGAAGGATCGGAAGCAACGCTAGCAGACAAGGCAGCTGATGCAGCCGGCACGTTGGGGATGATCGTTGGCGGGATATGCTTAACTGTTCTTTGTTGGGGAAGTTATGGAAGCGTCCTACACAAGAGCCAAGCGAAGATGGCTGGTAGCAGATTACGGCCGCTTTTCTGTGTCGGACTTGCATACTTCCTGATCGCAGTCCTAGTGCCCATTCTCATAATTAATTCCAGTGACACTGAAATTGCATGGACTACGTCCGGCGTAACTTGGTCGATCATTGCCGGATCATGTGGCGCGGTAGGTGCATTGGGAATTATCCTGTCATTTACGTTTGGTGGTCGTCCTTCTTTCATCATG
This sequence comes from Pirellulales bacterium, assembly GCA_022451045.1. Lineage (GTDB taxonomy): Bacteria > Planctomycetota > Planctomycetia > Pirellulales > Pirellulaceae > UBA11883. Next base: position 7,254 of record JAKUOW010000002.1, read on the forward strand.
CCAATCGTATTTGGTGGCGCACCAATTATTAACACACTTATCTTTGTTAACACCAATAATACCGATCCAGTTAACACGATGTTTATTGTCAGCCTGACAGTTGTCATCCTTGGTGCAATTACAACATTGGTTTGTGCACCAAAGCCCGGAAAGCCGGCTCATCCGCCAGTCGATGCGAATCCATTTGAAGTAGTAGACGAAAATGATTCACAGGAAGCAGCTACTGACGCTGATAACGCTGCGTCCGGGGAAGAAGAATCCACAGATGATACTGCAACACCAGCAGATGACGTTACTGAGTCAGACATTGCTGATGATGGTGTAATCGAAGCTGGCGGAGAGGATGCTGATGACAGCCAAGATGACGCATCAGCCACAAGTGAGCCATCAGAAGATGACACTAATAACAGCATCCAAGAGGATAGTGTCTCAGACTCCCTCTCTGATTCCGGCGAAAACGACAGCGACGATGACAGTGAAGGTGAAGGACTCGTAGCTGGTGATAGTGAAGATAATGACGAATCCGATGCAAATGATGAATCCACCGAGGACGACACTGCGTCAGATGACGATTAGTTAAAGGTCACAACCGGTAACACTATGACACCGCTTGAGCGTATGCACGCGATTGATGTCCTACTCAGTCACGTATGGATGGTGCGCAGGTTTCTCAAGAACTGCGAGGAAGCTGAGGACGACGACGAATTAGCTGAAATCCACCGCACGCTTTACGACTACATGCTTGCACTTGGCGGACCATTGGCTGATGAAGATCCCAAGGCCTACATGAGGATGGCAAAAAAGAAACTAAGACGACTACGAGAGGCCAACGATCTCTTTCAGGAAATCCAGCCTGAAATCTCAAATCATACAAACTTCAAAATGGCTGCCACGTCGCTTAGCGAGTCTGTGACTCAGATCGTAGCTCTTATCGAATCTGCTGGTGACTAATACAGCGAGATATCATCACGCACCTAGTGTCGCAGCAACCTTGCTAAACAGCTTATACATGACCTCCAGATAGAATTGCAATTCATCCGGATCCATGGTCAATGGCGGACTCACTCGCAGTACATTTCCAGCGAGTGCTCCAAGCAGGTGAATGGCATTTCCGTCATCATCGCCAAGGTAACATGCTTCAACACATGCAACAGCAACATCGTCGGATGAAGTACCACCAAGTGCAGCACATTCAATTCCCCATACACAGCCTTCGCCACGTACTTTGGCAATGACGCCGGTCTCTTTGAGCCGAATCAATCCAGCTTCAATAATCCTAGCGAGTTGCTCTCCCTGCTCGATCACATTCCCAGATGCAAACTCATCAAGTGTTGCCAAGACAGCAGCAGAGGATAGTGGATTTGCACTCCATGTATCTGACCCTTCACCAAATCCAAGCGACGCGAAAACATCACTCCGGCCAACGGCCGCGCTTACGGGCACGCCATTACCAAGTCCTTTGCCAAGCAGAACGATGTCCGGTGAGATTCCATAGTGTGTAAAGGCATACATCGGCCCGGTACGTCCAAAATTGGACTGGATTTCATCAAGTATGAATACAAGATCATGTTCAACACAAAATGAATCCAGCAGTTGCAAGTATTCTTTTTGTGGATGATATGAACCGCCACCTCCCAGATATGGCTCCGTAACCACACAGCAGATTCGCTCACCAAGCTCTTCCCAAAGCGACTCCAGTTCCGCCTTGTATTTACTTAGATCTATAGGCTGTTTGCGTGATTCCAGGTCATCACATTCTTCCATCGGAAAACTGATAAATCGGACTCTATCGTCCCGTTCCTTATCGTTTTCACTACCGGTGATGGCACCGGCGAGTCCCTTCTTGCCATGAAATCCACCGCGTGTTGCGATGATCATATCGCGACCTTTGGTTTGCCGCATCGCTGCCCAAAGGGCTTTCTGCACGGCTTCGCTGCCACTGGCGGACCACAAGACCTGATCTAGTTTCTCTCCACCTGGTGCCGACCGCAGGTTTCTGATCAATCTCTCATTTGCGTCGTGTTCAACTTCTGTAATCGCGTTATACGCCGTAAGCGGCGCTGAAGATGTGAATTGCCCGGCATCTTTGATCTTTTCGAGGCCAAGATATTTAATAACCCTATTCCACCAGGAAGTAGGATTATGACCGAGATTGGCAACGAGTACTCCGGATGTAAAGTCGGCAAGCTTTCTGCCTTCCGGAGTCCAGTGATAGGCACCGGCACTATGCGAGATCACCAACTGACTTGGCGTAAATGTACGAATGGCGACGGGTTCCGTCGCCAGTATCCCGGCGCGAACCTGATTGGATCTATCTTCACCGTCGAAGCTGATCGCTGACTGATTATTATCGCTCATTATTTCTAAAGACCTCTAGAGTTACTTCTATTTATGTACAAGTCAGGATGAGAGTTTTTCGCGTGGTAGGTTACACCGTGCCGTCATATAGTACGCTGCCTTCACTGTTACCCGGCTCATAGAGCACGAGACCACCATCGTCAGTATTCACTTTCACGACACAGTCTGATTTACCTTGTGCATGTTTTTCAAGAATGGCTTCCATCGCGTGGACTGCAGCAACGGTTTGCCGGTCGGCACTGATATCGTTGTATGACAGTGCCTGCATTTGAGTTAGCCGCGCCAGCCGTGACTCATCGTCACCAGATTCTACCAACGCGACCTCTCGGGCAAACTGTTCGAGCACCTCGATGCCATAACCACGCTGTGAACGATTGCCGGATGGTTCGACAAACGTGCCGTTATAGTGATTATTCATCGATATTTTCATATCCATCGGAGTGTGACCTTCGACGGTACATTCAACACCTCGTTTTCGGCTATGGCCATTCCATAATCCATTGTCGAATCTAAACTGCACTTCCTGTTCGACATATCCAGGAAAGTTATCCGGAGTGACCCAACTGGTATGAATATCAAATGCAGCTTCACGTCCTGAGTCGTATTGATAGATTAATCGAAGCTGTACGCTATCCCATGTATTCCCGTCTGGTGCGCCAACGAGACCTCTTTGCCCGGTACAGCTGACGCTCGTCAGACAACCACCAAATGTAAAGTCGATGAGCTTGATGTAGTGCACAGCAACATAGGTGCCGGGATTGCGTCCCTGAATCCATTCGGCAAATTGAGCACCGGAAATTTGTTTGGGTTCAAGTAACGAACAATAACCAGTGTTTACATGCTGCAATACATCGTCAGCCACAAGTGTACGAAGCTTCTTATGATCAGGATCAAATAACTTGTGATAGACAACTTTGCACAAACGTTGTTTTTCACGCGCAAGTGCTTCTATGTCATCGAGTTGCTGCATGGAAAGGACAGAAGGCTTTTCGACCAACACATGCTTGCCAGCATTAAGCGCTGCGATGACCGCCTCATAGTGGCGGTCATCCGGTGTGGCAACGCAAATGAAGTCCAAGTCATGATCGAGTAGTCCGCCAATGCTGTCTGGTTCGGTGTAACTCTCAAAAGAACCGATTTGATCTCCAGCCGATTCACGGTATGCTTCAGCACGTCGACCGGTGCGACTTGCAACCGCGGCTAACTCTATATCGATCACTCCAATGCGGGAATCATAGATTCCGTGCTGGTATGCGTTTTCCAGAAATGGTCGGTAGGTTTCATCGAAGATCATCCCCATCCCAACCATTCCAACGCGGAGCTTGGTGCGGTTAACAGCTTGATTCATTTGATGTCATCGTCCTGTTGCTTGTAGGTGCTGTAAGTCCGCAAAAAAGCTTTGGTTCCAGCACCGAATGGCATGTAACGCTATTCTAGCCCCTTGCGTGAGCATGTTTAGCCACACAAAATGAATTTCCTGCAACTGAATCGCATAATCCGTTGGGCATAAAAAGGTATACCATGAGCAACAACCCGAGCGTAATCCTTACCGGCTTCGCAGACGAATCTGCTAATCAAAAGACGGCCGTACAGCAATTCTCAGCTTTCGCAGCCATCGGTTTGCAGTACTACTCCATCCGATTCATCGATGTCGGTGGTGGAGTAAAGAACGTCATGAAGCTTACAAAGGCTGAAGTAAAACAAACCATCAAGCTTCAGCAAGAATATGGACTAAAAGTATCATCGCTCGGTTCGCCCATTGGTAAGGTAAAGTTGCTCAATGTGGATGACGGCACCCACAACGCATACATCCCATTTGAGAAATACCTATCTCGGGACGTGCAACGAGCCTGTGATTTAGCTAATGCATTTGGCACAAAGCTGATCCGTGGATTCTCGTTTTATCACCCGCGCGGAACTGATGCATGGGATCACATTCCACAAGTTGTAGATCACCTTGGCGAAATTGCAGAGTTATGCGATCGCAACGGGTTAACTTTTGGACTTGAAGTAGAAGCCAATCTGGTTGGTGGAAACGGCCCAACGCTTGAAGCATTACACAAGCAAGTGAATCACCCTGCGATGGTTACGATATTCGATGCCGGCAATATTGTTACGCAAGGATACTCATCTGATGATGTCTTTACTCAGTATCTAAACATGAAGCGCGGTATGGGATGGATGCATATAAAGGACTATCGTCATCCAGAACCAATCCAGCGGCTGGGACATGTTGACGAAGAAGCACTCAAATATTTTGTTCCAGCTGATATTGGCGATAGCGGCCACGAGGCTATCCTGCGGGACTTCAGAAGTCACATCCCAACGCTCGAACGCAAGCTTAAAAAGCGTGGCGTTCCCGGCGTCTTTTTGGATCTTGAACCGCACGTAAAAGGCGGTGGCCAATTCGGTGGATTCAGCGGGCCTGATGGACTCGGAGTTGCGCTGCGCGGACTATGTAAAACACTTGATTACGTGAACATCGATTATCATCTGCGTGACTTTGATGACATTATCGAAGCACGTGGATTCTAGACTCAATAAACACGAATCACCAATCAAATGGCAAACATCGAACCTGGTGGCAGCTGTAAAAAGTGTAAATCAACCGCTGTTACCTGTAAGTACAACTTCTTTGAACAGGGTGATTTAGTGATCCACTCATGGGAGCATAAGTGCCTGGACTGCGGACATCGCTCCACGACTGCCTATCGTAGTGATGACGAAGACGAGCCGATGCCCGATGATGCCACGATTTGTCCTTATTGCGGCCGTTCGGCAGAGTAATTGGCTTACATAAGCAGCGGTAGATACATCAAAAATCTACGGTGAAAGTGGTCAAAAACGCTATTCAATTGGTACGGATTATGTCGATTATCCGTGCATAGCCTGAAGTAAGTGATAGTTTCGGTGCGCCTACGGTGTGCGCGACCAAAACTCTTTTAGGTTTTAAGAAACGGCATAAGTCTATAGGAGAACAGTATTTACGTCGCTTAACTGACGACTGCTGGCTCTGAATTACGACCAGAGGTTTTAGTCTGCCAATACGTAGACCACAGGACACCAGGGATATGGCTCGCAAAGACCAACTAGCTTCCTTACACACGATACTGCTAAAACGACGCGATGCAATGCGAAAAGCACTTCAGGGTGACTTGAGCATGCTAAACGAATTGCATGAGCAATCGACAGGTGATGTTGTCGATGTTGCACTCGATTCACAACAAGACGAATTGAGTTCACAACTCGCGCAAGTTGAAAGTCGTGAGCTTGCTCAAATTGAGCTGGCGTTGGCAAAGTTTCAGGAAGGTGTATACGGTCAATGCGAAGTATGTATGACTAACATTCCTTTGGCGCGATTACAGGCCTTACCGTATGCCACATTATGTATTTCCTGTAAGGGTGAGCAGGAGTTACACGGCGACCAATGGTTGGAAGAACAATTAAATAAGCAACAGACAGAAGGCTAGTGTGTCCACGAGTGTATTGAAGGGCAAATACACTAAGTAACTTGTTGGGGGGGTAGAGCCGGTAGTGATTCGGCACTGCAAATTTTGTCATGTCAGCATGTTGGTGTTGGCAATCTTAGGGAGTTTCATTTCTCCCGGCATGGTGCTTGCGCAGGAGCAACCGGTTGCACTCGATATCTCTGCACGCGAGCGACTGTTTCACCAACTTGCTCTGGACGCTGAGGAATTCGATAAACGGAATGTCCTAAAGCGTGTGGTGCGGCTCGCCAAGCCAAGCGTAGTCCACTTAACTGCCCAAAAGAACATTGATGACCTAACCAACCGCAAGGTTGAAGAGGCTGGGTCGGGTGTCCTGTTAGAGGTAAATGACACGATATATGTACTGACTAACCGCCACGTGATTCACCCATGCAAGTTAGATGACATCAAAATCCAACTGGACAATGGACGACGAGTAACTGCAAAGTCAGTGTTATCAGATCCTGCAACGGATTTAGCGGTCATTGAAATTGAGCAGGCCGACGATCTTGTAGCGGCCAGAACTGGTGACAGCACTAATCTTGAAATCGGTGATTTCGTGGTCGCAATTGGATCCCCGTTTGGTCTTAGCCATAGTGTTACCTACGGCATAATCAGCGCCAAAGGACGACGGGACCTCAAGCTTGGAAAGCAAGGCGTTGTCATTCAGAACTTCATCCAAACAGATGCAGCTATTAATCCTGGCAATAGTGGCGGGCCACTGCTGAGCCTTCGGGGTGAGGTGGTGGGAATCAACACTGCGATCGCAAGTAACAGTGGTGGTAATGAGGGCATCGGATTCACCATTCCAATCAATATGGCAATTGTCACAGCAAAGAAACTTGTCGGCGGCGACGGGATTGAACGAGCATATCTTGGTGTCCGAATGGACCACAACTTCGTGGATACCACTGCATTGAAGCTTGGCTTGAGCCACGCACGAGGGGTGAGGGTAACAGGAATCGTAGCCAACTCACCTGCTGATAAATCACATCTACAAGTAAACGATGTCATTCTCGCTTTCAATGGTGAGGCTATTGAGAACGACGATCATCTCTCAAGCATGGTTGGCCTGACAGAGGTTGATTCAGTCATCGAATTGCTGCTCATACGGAAGCGGAAGCCATTAACGGTTAAAGTCACACTGAAGCACCGAGAAGATTTCGAAAAGGGATCGTGACAAGACTGCTACTTGTTCAAGATTCGTTGCATCGCACCAATTGCTGCATTTACATCGACATCGATAACCACTTCTACATTTCGGTGCCACTGTCGCTGATTACGACGATCAAAGATCGTTGCTCCACGTGTGTGCTCACCAGTCGTCTCAACTTTTCCAGCCATGACAGTTGATTCGAATAGATCAGGCATTAGTACCCAAAGCACCGCAACAGCATCATGCAGGTTGATGCTCTCCTGCCCCAATTCATTGTGATATGCGCGGTAAAGAGACGGGAGAATCTTTCGAAGCAGCGCACCTCGGCGATCCCACTCACCGGGCAAGTTGTCAAGAAAATCCAGTGTAAGGCCAATTCGCTGAGTCACATCCAAGGGCACAAGTGTCTTAGGAATATCGCTCTCGAAGACTTGAGCGGCGCTATGCGGGTCACAATACATGTTGAATTCAGCGGTGGGTGTGATGTTGCCACCAGCAGAAACACTACCACCCATCATGATGACTTCCCGGATGGATGTGCTGATATCCGGATCACGTTTTAATACTCTTGCAATATTAGTCAGCGGCCCCAAGCAGAGTATCGAGATTTCACCGGGGTGTGATCTAATCTCGTCCAGCAAAATCTTTTCGGATGGATGAGAGTGATGATGAGTTACTTTTGCCAGTCCGGCATCTCCCAAGCCATCCATACCGTGAATATGAGTTGCGGGTCGATAATTACTCGACTTATTTGGGCTTGCCATTCCAAGCCGTGGAATTTTAGGTGGGTCTAGCTGCTCAATAATGGTCTGTAGGTTTGTGTTTGCACAGTCACATGTAACATTGCCTTCCACCGCTGTAACGGCAACGACATCCAGAGATTCCGCAAACAGCGCCATGCACAGCGCAGCAGCGTCATCGATCCCCGGATCACAATCAATTATGATCTTGCGTGCCAATTGAGTTCCTCGCCAAGTTGATCGGCAAAACGAATGTGTCTTAGTGACTAACTGAACATATACAGGTCTTCCGTGCTGTAAGTAATAGTAATTCAGTGATTACAATGATGGAATTCCAAGATTGGGTCGCAGTCCTTTTTGATAGAGACAACAGATGTTAACAACAGCGATAGGAAAGGTAACCTCCGGAGAAGATCTCACGATGGCTGAAATGGCTGAGGTGATTGATCTGGTAATGAGCGGGCAGTGTGAGGACGACCAGATTGCTTCCTTATTGCTGAAGCTCAGAGAGAAAGGGGAGACGGCCGAAGAAGTCGCCGGTGCAGCTCGAGCGATGCGTAAGCACATGACGACAATCACATCTGATCGCCAGGATCTAGTGGATACATGCGGTACAGGTGGTGACGGAAGCGGTACATTCAACATAAGTACGGCGGCCGCAATTGTTGCTGCTGCAGCAGGAATCTCCGTTGCGAAGCACGGCAATCGCAAAATCACCAGCAAGACTGGATCTGCTGACGTACTGGTGGAATTAGGTGTAAACATTGAAGCACCGGTCGCAGTCATGGAACAGGCCTTAAATGAAGCCGGAATCTGCTTCATGTTCGCTCCACTGTTTCATCCATCCATGCGTCATGTCATGCCGGTTCGTCGTTCACTTGGTGTGCCTACCATCTTCAATATGCTGGGGCCACTATGTAATCCGGCAAATGCGTCATATCAGTTGCTCGGAGTGGGGCGGCCTGCCTTACGTCCTATGCTCTCAAGCGCATTGTCATTACTGGAAATCGATCGAGCACATATCGTCTGCGGCAGTGACGGTCTCGATGAAATCACGTTAACGGGAGTTACCAATGTCTCAACTGTAGACGGGAACACCGTTTCTGAAACAAGTTGGACTCCGGAGGATTTTGGAATTGAATCTGGACCACTTGAAGGTATGGATGCCGAGGATGCAATTGAAAGCGCAGAACAAATCCGCAAGGTCTTGTCAGGAGTGGCTGGCCCCTCACGGGATATTGTTGTGTTAAATGCCGCCGGTGCAATCTCCTTAGCTCGTCCCGAACAGTCGCTACCTGACTGTGCAGTCGCAGCTGCCGAGGCAATCGATAGTGGTGCGGCATCGGACTGCCTAAATCAATTCGTCACGATTACACAACAGGGTTAATCTGACTCCGATGGATTCACGTACTTTTCGCCTGGTCATACTCCTATCTGTTGCGCACGCACTCGTGCACGTTTTCGAACTCTCCATGCCATCGGTCGAGCGAGAAATTGCAACGATTTATGACGACGGTAAGTCGGAGTATACCGGTTGGCTCAGCTTTTGGTTTCGCGTGCCTTGGGGACTTGGGGCGTTGTTCGTCGGCATGTTAGTGGACAAGTTTGGTGCCCGGGTCATGCTGACGATCTACTTTGTTGGATGTGCCGCCTGCTGTTTTTTGATCAGTGGTCAACCTTCCTCTGACATGCTCACGTGCCTGATGTTTGTGCTTGGCTGTTTCGCAAGCATTTATCATCCGGCGGGTTTAGCGTTACTTTCACTAAAGACAACACCAGAGAATCGTCCTCATGCACTTGGAATCCACGGAGTATTTGGCTCGGCCGGTATCGCACTCGCACCGTTACTTGTCGCCGTATTATTGAATTACGGTTTGTCCTGGACGGTGTATTTCCAGGTGCTCGGCGTTGTTGGCATTGTCGCAGCAATCATCTTTGCTGGCCCATGTCGAGGATTGCTTCACTACGACCCACTTGAATCAATCAATAAACAGGATTCCACCAAGGCCGACGGTGGTCGAAATGTCCCTTCCCCATGGACATCATTCTTTATCGTTACGTCGATTGCCGGGCTTATGGGTTTGGTTTACAGCGGCGTGTTGACATTCATGAAAAAGTACTTCACTGACATGAATGCAGGCGGTGACGACGATTTGATTCGCAGTAGTTACTTTATGGCTGGTGCCTTAATGCTCGGTTGTGTAGGGCAATACCTCGCTGGCAAGTTTGCGCGAATCGATCGACTGGAAAAACAATTGATTGCCATCACATACGCCAATGTCCCCTTACTAATCCTCATGGCTCTGGCTGAAGGAGAATGGAAGTTTATTGCAGCCGGATTGTTCTCATTAATCCATTTCATGTTTCAGCCGATCTATAACAGCCTTATCCCTAAGTACACTCCAGAAAATCGCCGAAGCCTTTGTTATGGCTACAATTTTGTTATTGGATTTGGGATCGGCGGTCTCGGTGCACCTCTCGCCGGGAAAATCGATGATCTGGTTTACACCTACTACATCCTGGCTGGAGTAGCAATGGTCTCTGCTACCATCGGGATCATCCTGATCAAAATCAATCGTAATGAAGTAGATCATGCACCATCCTAAGCGTACCTCGATTATCGGCGCTGGCTTACTCGGACAGGCGATTGTCGACCGCCTGCTTGAACATAACTACGTAATCACCGGTTTCGATATTGATGATCAGCGATGTCAGGAATTAATTGAAAAACACGTGCCGGTTGCTTCATCAGTAAGAGAATGTGCTAGCAGCAGCGACATGCTGATTCTCTCGCTACCGGACAGCAATATTGTTAATACAGTTATTAACGACATTCAGGAATCACTTAGACCTGGATCAATCATTGTTGATACAACAACCGGACCGGCCAAGGCAGCACGCAACCACGCTGGAATATTAGCATCCAAGGGCTGCACATATCTGGATGCCACGGTAGCCGGCAGTAGCGCTCAGGTGCGCAATGGCGAAGGTGTAGTCATGATTGGAGGTCCTGCCGACACATACCAGTCCCTTAACGGTTTTTTCGATGCTATTGCTCCCAAGTCATTTTATGTTGGTGAAGCCGGTGCCGGTTGCGAGATGAAGCTCATCGTAAACCTTGCATTGGGCCTTAATCGCGCGGTGTTGGCCGAGTCTCTGGCCCTCGCGGAATCTGCAGGTGTAGACAAGCAACTGGCGCTCGACGTCATGAAATCGACAGTTGCATACTCAGCTGCGATGGATACCAAAGGACCGAAGATGGTCACTGGGAACTTCGAACCTGAGGCTCGGCTGCGGCAGCACTTAAAGGATGTGTTGTTAATTCTGGAAATGGGGGAAAAACATGGACAGCAACTCCCGTTATCCTCGCTCCACGAAGAACTACTATCAAGTGCCGTGGAGAACGGTCTTGGAGATTTGGATAACAGTGCAATTATCGAGTTGATTCGCCAACTAACTTAAGTCTGCGGACATGAGTCATTGTGTTGCTTCATTAAACACAGTGTTGATGCTATCCTGAATCGTAATAGTGCTTCGATACACCCTGAACTAATAAACCACATCTATGAATACACGCAGTGTTCCGGCCGTTGGCATTGACCTCGGTACGACTTACAGCGCAATTGCACATCTTGATAGCACCGGCAGGCCGATGACCATCGACAACGCCGAAGGTGACAAGATCACGCCAAGTGTTTTGTTGTTCGAAGGCGAGCAGATCATCGTAGGAAAGGAAGCGGTCAAAGCAAAAGCGACAGACTTTCATGCCATTGGTGAATGCGCCAAGCGAGATTTAGGCGAGCGTGTGTTTCACAAGGCCTTCAATGGTAATGAATACCCACCTGAGGCGATGCAGGCCTGGATTCTCAATAAACTGCGGCAGGATGCCAGCATGCGTATCGGTGAATTCAGCAAGTGTGTTGTCACGGTACCCGCTTACTTTGATGAAGTGCGGCGCAAAGCAACCCAGGACGCAGGATTCCTGGCTGGGTTGGATGTGATGGATATCATCAATGAACCCACGGCTGCAGCGGTTGCATATGGTCACCAGTTAGGCTTGCTGGATGGGGCTGCCGAATCCACCCACGAAGAAACGATCCTTGTTTACGATCTCGGTGGTGGCACATTTGACGTAACAGTAATGCGCATCGGTGGTACCGACTTTACAGCTCTTGCCACAGATGGAGACGTACAGCTTGGTGGCTTCGACTGGGATCAACGGTTGGTTGATTATGTCGCTGAGCAATTCATTCGCACGCATGGCACGGATCCCCGCGAAGACTCCATATCAGCAGGACGGCTTTGGCGGGAATGTCAGGATGCCAAGCACACGTTGACTGCCAGAGAGCAAGCAACAATCGCATGTGATCATACCGGACAGGCCATGAGGATCGAAGTAACACGTAGTATTCTGGAAGATATAACGCGTGACTTGCTCGAACGGACAGCATTTACCACTGAGCAGACGCTCAGCGCAGCGGGTTTGACGTGGGACGACATCGATAGAATTCTACTCGTTGGAGGTTCCACCCGAATGCCCGCCGTAGCAGCTAAGCTTACTGAGCTCAGTGGCAAGGAACTTGATCGCTCTGTATCACCTGATGAAGCTGTTGCCCACGGAGCAGCGCTACACGCGGGGTTATTGTTAGACAAACACAGCGGTCAGGAGCCTAATTTCACGATCACCAATGTCAATTCACATAGCTTGGGTGTGGTTGGCACAGATCCGGAAACACAACGCGACAGAACCGGAATCGTGATTCCGAGAAATACACAATTACCGATCACGGGCCAGCGAAAGTTCAAGATTCGGGCCGGGCAAAAATCGATACTTGTAAAAATCGTAGAAGGTGAAAGCAAGAATCCGGGCGATTGCATGCCAATCGGACAATGCAGTATCCAATTACCAAAGGATTTACCTCCTGATTCGATTGCACGAGTCCTGTTTCGTTATCGTGAAGATGGCAGGCTAAGTGTGAAAGTTGCTATCGATAATACAGATATCGTGTTGAAACACGACTTCATTCGTGAAAACAGTATGCCGCAAGAAGCCATGGATGCCTGGCGAGAGTACATTTGTGGTATACCCTCCAGCTAGCAAATAGTCCGTCCCATGCACGAGTCATCCCCAGATATGGCACCTGAAAACCAGGATGTGCGGATGCGCGGATTCAGCAGTCGCAAAACAGTTGAAGAAGCCCTGCTGTGGGTAGATCGTCACTGTAATCCTCTTCCCTCTGAGATAATTCCTCTCGAAGAGGCACTCGGGCGCGTGCTTGCGACGGATATCTGCAGTGACATTGATGTTCCACAATTTGACCGGTCCATGATGGACGGTTTTGCCGTACGGGCTGAAGATACAAATGGTGCATCTAACTATAACAGCATTCGATTGAACATTACCGACGAATCACTGCCCGGGAAACCAGCCGCCGCAACCGTTCAATCCGGCGATGCTGTGAGAATCATGACCGGTGCACCTATGCCAGATGGTGCGAATGCGGTGATTCCAGTAGAACACACAACTCTTTCCGACAATCAGATTCTGGTACACGACACAGTGCCTGAACGAAAGCATGTTGGTGAAGTTGGTGAGGATGTCGAGAGTGGGGCAATCGTGTTTCAAACGGGGAGAGAGTTACGTCCGCAAGATGTCGGCGTACTGTCGTCAATTGGCAAGGCAACGGTGGAGGTTGTTCGCCAACCTATTGTGAGATTACTCATAACAGGATCAGAATTGGTGGCCGCCGGTCAGCAACCGGGTAGCTATCAGATCGCCGATGCAAACGGCCCCATGCTCGCTGCCCTTATTACACGAGACGGCGGAGTACCCAGCCATCCCGGAATCACACCAGACAATCCGGATGCAATCCGGGAGCAAATGCAGCAACCCGCTGACATTCTTTTAGTATCCGGAGGTTCCAGCGTAGGGCAGGAAGATCACGCCCCCGTGATCCTTGCCGAAGATGGCCATTTGGCGATACACGGAATTGCGATGCGTCCAAGCAGTCCAACGGGAATGGGGCTACTTGGTGAGAAGACCGTTTTCTTATTACCCGGCAATCCGGTGTCTTGCTTTTGTGCATATGATTTTTTTGCCGGGAGAGCAATTCGCCAACTCACTGGTAAAGATGCCGACTGGCCGTATCAACGAGCATCACGTCCGTTGGCTCGGAAGCTCGTTTCCAAAGTGGGACGGACTGATTACGCTCGTGTGCAAGTGATCGACGGCAAAGTTCACCCTCTGGCAATTAGTGGTGCGTCTGTCCTGACCAGCACAACGCGATCCGAGGGGTTTGTAGTGATACCTGAAGATTCAGAAGGCTACGCTGAGGACTCCGAAGTGATGGTTCATTATTATGGCTAAGCAATATCAATTCCTGGATGTCATCGACCGGGATCGGGCAGAATCGTTGTTTCACGCTGCTATCGATCTGACACCAACAGGCATCGAATTAGTTCCACTGGATGAATCACTATCCCGCATTATTTCAGAAGACATCATCTCGCCGGTAAATGTGCCATCATTTGATCGATCAAATTATGATGGCTTCGCTGTTGTAGCGCGAGATACCATCGGTGCCGATGAAGAACACCCTGTTCGTATTAATCTACTGTCTCAGGAAATCCCAGCTGGTTGTGTTCCGGAAGCCGAGATCTCCTCGTTGTCAGCGGCGAGTATCGCAACCGGTGGTATGCTTCCGCGTGGAGCAGATGCCATCGTAATGATCGAGCACACCGAAGTTGAAGAATCCGATGACGGTTCAAGGAATCTCCTGGTGCGTCGTCCTTCTGCTACTGGATTTGGTATCACGTACGCCGGTACAGACATCAGTGAAAACGAAGTGCTTCTGAGACGCGGTGACAGGCTGACCAGTCGTGATACAGGAGTACTTGCTGCAGTCGGGATCAGCCGGGTCCCGGTTTGGAAAAAGCCACGGGTGGCAATCATCTCTACCGGAGATGAAGTCATTTCCCCTATGGACACGATGAAACCGGCGCTCGTGTATGATTCCAACGCTCGTATTCTCGCTGATGCAGTACGGGAACTCGGTGGTGAACCTGTTGAATTAGGAATTGTCAAAGACGACATTCAGCAACTCAGAGACTATCTAAAACGTGGCATCGCCGACTGCGACGTTGTTTTACTTTCCGGTGGAACGAGCAAAGGTGCTGGGGATCTAAGTTATCAAGTTGTTCAAGAACTCAACGATCCAGGCATTGTCGCTCACGGTGTAGCATTAAAGCCTGGGAAACCAATTTGTCTGGCAGCCACTGACCGCAAGCCAGTCGTAATCTTGCCGGGATTTCCAACATCGGCAATATTCACCTTCCATGAGTTTCTCGCGCCAGTAATCCAAGCACTTGCCGGTGGCACCAGGGAGTCTCAACAGTCACAAACAGCCAAACTGGCGGTAAGAGTAAACTCCGAAGTAGGTCGGACCGAGTACTTGTTAGTCGGACTGGGGCCGGATAATTCACAATCCGATGGACTGGCCGCTTATCCCATGGGTAAAGGTTCTGGAAGCGTAACGACGTTTAGCCGTGCCGACGGGTTCATTACTATCAACCGACATCAGGAACTGCTCGAGGCCGACCAAACTGTTGATGTGACATTGCTAGGTAAACAACTGAAGATCGCGGACCTAATTGTGATTGGAAGCCACTGTGTCGGATTAGATTTTCTTATCGGGGAATTACAAGCCCGTCATGGTTACCGCTGTAAGTTAATCAATGTCGGATCAACTGGTGGACTTGAAGCAGCTCGACGCGGTGAATGCGACATTGCGGGCATTCATCTGCTTGATGAAAAGACCGGAGAATATAACACACCGTTTTTAGATGAGTCGCTAACTCTAGCTAAGGTATACCGCCGCGGGCAGGGTATCGTCTTTCGTAAAGAAGACAGCCGTTTCGCGGGTCTCAGTGTTGAGTCGTTTCCTTCATTCCTGCGTGAACATCCGGATTGCCTGATGGTAAATCGAAATCCGGGAAGTGGTACGCGAATATTAATAGATCAACTTTTACAGGACCTTTTACCCGATCAGAAACCTGCCGGTTACGCTGTTCAGTCTAAAAATCATCACGCTGTACGCGCAGCAATCGAACAGGGACGGGCGGACTGGGGTGTGGCCATTGAGTCTGTTATTACCGACAATCTGGGATTCCTACCGATCACTGACGAAGAATATGACTTCGTTATTCCAAAGAACCGAATTGAACGACCCGCTGTGTCTGCATTGCTTGAGCTGCTCAAAGACAAAGCAGTGCGAGAACAACTAGCGGCTTTGGGTTTTGAAGTGTCATGAGTTATGTGACACAAGACGTCTAACATGCGATGGTTTTCCAGCTAGTATCAACCTTATGGCTGCCAACGGTTATCACGGAAAGACGCTCGATATTGATCTGACTACTGGATCCTTTGTATCCAATGTCATCGATGAAGAAGTGTTGCGTCATCACATCGGTGGCAGCGGTCTGGGTGTTCGTTTGTTGCTAGACCGTGAAGCACACCGGCATGAACCACTTGATTCGAAATCTACGATCGGATTTATCTTTAGCCCCCTAGTGGGCAGTCCGCTCACCACATCAGCCAAGTTTGCTGTCGTAAGCCGCAGTCCACTTACCATGCGATTTAACGACTCACTGGCAAGCAGCCGGTTCGCCATTAACGGCAAACGGACCGGTCATGATGCGATCATGATCACCGGTGCGTGCGAGACTCCATCTATCATTGTGATTGATGAATCGGAAGTCTCAATCCAGTCAGCTGAAGCGATCTGGGGAATGACTATTCCGGATTCCGAGCAATGGCTCCTTGATACCTACGGTGACGATTATTCTGCTGCTGTAATTGGCCCGGCAGGGGAAAACCAGGTGCGATTTGCTACGATCTCACACGATGGTCGCCACGCTGGTCGAGGCGGTTCCGGCGCCATACTTGGTTCGAAAAACATCAAAGCGATACTAGTGCGGGGAAGCCAAAGATGTGAATGGGCTGATGAAACCGGATTGGTCAGCTATGCCAAGCAGCTATCAAAAGCGAGCTTTGGACCTGCAACAGCAAAATACCGTGAACTGGGTACGGCCTCGAATCTTCTGGTTTTTAATCGAATGAACTGCCTGCCGACGCGCAATTTCACTGCGGGCTCGATTGAAGGTTCTGAATCATTAAGTCCTCAGCAGTTACAACTCGCACATGACAAAGTGCAGGTAAGCTGCGCAGCGTGTACCATTGGATGCACGCATATATACGGCAAGCAGTCCGGTACATCTGGCACACGAATTGAATATGAAAACATATTTGCGCTTGGACCATTATGTGGCATTACCAATCAGGACACGGTAATTCAGGCATCTCAACTCTGCGATGATTTTGGTATGGATACCATCAGCGTCGGCGGGACGATTGCTTTCGCCATGGAGTGTGCTGAAAGAGGATATCTTGACGACACATCGCTGCGATTCGGTAATGATGAACGCTTGCTGCAATTGATTCCTCAAATTGCTACCCGCACTGAGATGGGAGCATTACTAGCAAACGGAAGTAAAAGAGTTGCGATGGAGATTGGGCAAGACACGATCGATTTTGCCCCGCAGGTCAAAGGCATGGAAATACCAGGTTACGAGCCGCGTGCACTGCAAACGATGGCGCTTGGCTTTGCCGTGGGAGCACGCGGCGCTGATCATAATCGTAGTGGAGCTTATGAAGTCGATTTTTCTGAACAGGTTGACCGCAAGCGGGCGGATATAACGGCAGCGGCTTTGGCGATAGAAACGGAAGATAAAGCGGCGGTCATAGATAGCCTGATCCTCTGCAAGTTTTTACGAGGTGTGTTTGACGACCTGCACGCTGCTGCCGCTGACATGCTGAATTTGGTCACCGGTTGGGATATTAATCGTGATGAAATAATCGAGTCCGCCAAACGAATTATCGATCTCAAGAAACAGTTTAATATTCTGGCTGGATGGTCGCCGGAGGAAGATACTCTACCCAAACGTATGCTTCAAACCGCGTTGGCCGATGATCCCGACGCTTCGTTATCCGAAGAAACCTTGCAAATGCTCGTGAAAGCATACAACCGTTGTCGGGGCTGGACAGATGACGGCTTTCTAAAAAATACGACCGTCCACGAGGTATAAACACTCTCGCATTGGCTACCTAGTTTATGTGCTTTTGATACCGCATACCCCACTGGCGGATTGTGGAATCTGCAATCAGAATAAATGGATACACCAAAGTGAATGTGCCGATTTCACTAAGAGTGACTGAAGGCATTCACGCGATTAGTTTTATCTATCTACCTCTATACCGGATCAAGACAAATGTCAGAGACTTTTATCCTGATTCCGGGTCGAACCAGCAAACAAGGTGTTGGGATCAACGAAGGTAAATATGGTGAAACTTATCTTGGCGAGATTACAAAACTGCAAGTTGCTCCGGGAGATATGGAACGACTTGGAATAACAGAGGGCGATTGGGTGCGGCTCACTGGTGAGCACGGAACCATCGACGTCGAAGTGATTTCAGCCAAGAAGGATGAATTGCCCGAAGGCCTGTTATTTATAGCCTACGGAGATTTATCCAGTCGCCTGATGGGAGGAGACACACATGGCTCAGGCATGCCCACTAGCAAGGGTTTTGATGTTGAGCTGGAAACCATTCCGACCCCGAGCAAGTCATAGGAGATTAATAAACCGGAGGGTACCGAATCCTCCCGTCGCCAAGTAGATCATGCGATCCGTGTAAAAACGGTTCTACAACTGGCGAGAAGAATGTCGCATGGAACGAAAGGGTAGTGTCAAATGGCTACCGTGAGTTCCGAGTCACAATCTGATCAGCTTAAAGTGGTTACCGATGCCACTTGCACCTTTTGCGGCTGCGTTTGTGATGATATCGATCTAACTGTAGATGGTCATACCATCACCAAGGCCAAGCGAGCCTGTGTTCTAGGTACTGCATGGTTTCTCAATCACGACGTGGACGATCGTCCATCGTGCATGATCAAAGGCAAACCGGCAACTGTCGAAGAGGGTATAGAGCATGCGTCGCAGGTTCTAGCGAATTCCCGTTATCCATTGATATATGGGCTTAGTGATACCACCAGCGAATCCCAGCGGGTTGCAGTCAGCATCGCTGATTGGATTGGCGGTATTGTCGACACAACGACGAGCGTCTGTCATGGACCATCTGGGATGGCCTTCCAGGGTGTTGGCGAAGTGACCTGTTCACTTGGCGAAGTTCGCAATCGCGGTGACTTAATCATGTTTTGGGGTTCGAATCCTGCAGAAAGTCATCCGCGGCATTTCACCAAGTACAGCCTGATGCCCAAAGGGATGTTCGTGCCCAACGGACGTAAGGATCGTACTTGTGTCGTTGTCGATGTGCGCAAAACAAAGTCTGCCAATGCCGCTGATATTTTTATTCCGATCAAACCGCGTCGGGACTTCGAAGGTCTGTGGACATTACGTGCCTTGGCTAAAGGAATCGAACTCGATCCTGCTCAGACGTTAGAAGACACCGGCGTCGAATTATCTGTTTGGCAGGATCTAATGGACCGTATGAAAGCGGCAAAATTCGGTGTCATCTTTTTTGGCATGGGACTCACCATGACACGAGGAAAGCACGCTAACAGCGAAGCACTCCTGGCACTCACTCGGGACATGAACGACCATACACGATTTGTATGTAAACCCAACCGTGGTCATGGGAACGTCACCGGTGCGTACAACGTCGTTGCATGGCGAACAGGGTACCCATTTGGCGTAAACCTTGCCCGAGGATATCCGCGTTTTAATCCGGGGGAATACACGGCATCCGATGTGCTCGCTCGTGGAGAAGCAGATGCGGCGATGATCATCGCAAGTGATCCCATGGCGAATTTTAACGAACCAGCCAGACAGCATCTGGCTTCGATTCCATATATCGCTTTTGATCCGAAAGAAACACCAACAACGCGACATGCAGAAGTTGCTTTTACCGTAGCCACCTATGGCATAAATGTTCCAGGTACTGTGTACCGAATGGACGATGTCCCCATTCCGTTGCGGCCAGCCTTTGAGTCTCCGCATCCAAGTGATCTACAGATCCTTGAAGGAATCGAAAAGCGTGTGAAAGAACTGAAAGCAATCGGACTGGCGGGTCAAGCGTCATCGCTTCGCCCAAATGCCGTGTAACGTTTAGCGAACAGGGGGCTTTCCAAGCAACCGGCGAAGCATGCCGATCTGCCCCGCATGAAGCATCTCATGGTGGGCACAGAAAATCACGCATCCAAGTTTAGTTGCATAGGCAGCGTAAGGCTCGTCCACCGGATCGTTCAACTGTTCCAGAGGATAATCATCCAGATACTCCAGCGCACGGTCGTATACACGATTCAGTACCTCGAGGATCTCGGAAATCGGAGGATAATCATCAGCAGAATCTGCTGGCGTGCTTCCTCTGGAGAACTTTTTGCGGAAGGTCGATGACATTAAGTCCAGATCTTCCTCCACTCTTCCGCGTTGGCGGAATAACACGAGACCATACATCGCCATGGCCAGGTGACCTACCTGCCAGGCAATGTGATTAAGACCAGTTTGAGGTTGGCGAAACCACTCACTTTGGTCGATATCATCCAGAAGGGAAAGGGTATAACGTCGAGCGTCAACAATCTGGTTGCGGGCTGCTTCCAGTAAAACACGTTCGGCCATGGAATATCGTCCTGAGGTTCTATTTAAGAGTTTCAGTTCATACCGGAATATGGGAACCGGAAATCTATGACAAAACAATATTTTAAGATCGCCGGCGGTTATGTCTACGATCCAGTAAACGGTCTGGATGGTCAAGTACAGGATCTATGGATCCTAGACGGCAAAATGGTTGAAGCGCCGGCGGCAGACGTCAAACCAGCACGGACACTAAGCGCCAGCGGCTATGTAATTATGCCCGGTGGCGTTGATATGCATTGCCACATTGCGGGCCCGAAAGTGAACATGGCTCGCAAAATGCGGCCGGAAGACAAGCGGCGGGACGAAGTGGTGAAACGGACCGCCAGAACACACAGCGGTACCATGGGTTCGGTACCAAGTACGTTCGCCACCGGATACAAGTATATCGGGCTGGGTTATACCACCGCTTTTGATGCAGCTGTTCCGCCACTCTCAGCACGGCATGCACACGAAGAATTTGAAGATACCCCATGTATCGATAAGGGATTCTACGTGTTGATGGGTAACAACCACTACATCATGAATTGCATCGCAGAGAATGAACAAGCACGACTGAAGTCATTCATCGGATGGCTGCTTGGTGCCGCCAAGGGATTCGCGCCGAAGTTAGTGAATCCGGGTGGCGTGGAGGTCTGGAAACACCATCAAGGCGGTGACGTCGATGGTATCGACGACCCGGTCGATCACTACAATGTTACGCCACGTCAGATCGTCACCAATATTACCCGAGCAGCGAATGAAATAAACCTGCCGCACCCGGTTCACATTCACTGCAATAATCTCGGAATGCCCGGGAACTGGACGACCACCCAAAACACGATGAATGCACTTGAAGGGCACACCGGTCACATCACGCATATCCAGTTTCACAGTTACGGCGGTGGTGATGCAGATGAAGATACGTTTCATTCCAAAGTAGAACCACTCGCACAGTATGTGAATGAGAACCCTAACGTCACAGTTGATGTCGGCCAGGTGATGTTCGGCGAAACGACCAGCATGACCGGCGACGGACCGCTTGGTTACTACTTACAAAACGTCTACGGGACAAAGTGGTTTAGTGCTGATACGGAACTCGAATCCGGATGCGGAATCGCACCGATCAAATACCGGAACAAGAGTCTTGTGCATGCACTGCAGTGGGCAATCGGACTCGAATGGTACCTGATGGTCGAAGACCCATGGCGCGTTGTCATGAGCACCGACCATCCAAACGGCGGCTCTTTCATGGCCTATCCGCAGATTATCCGCCTACTGATGGATAGTACTTTTCGGCGAGATGTCCTCAACACAGTACATCCGGAAGTCGTGAATCGATGCCAACTGGCAGATCTCGATCGTGAATACTCACTAGGTGAAATCGCAATTATCACGCGCGCCGGACCTGCCAAACTCCTCGGCCTTAAGAATAAAGGGCATCTGGGTCCAGGAGCCGACGCTGACATTACCATTTATCTTCCACACGAAAATAAACAAACGATGTTCGAGATGCCACGCTATGTCATCAAGGATGGTGAAATACTCGTGGAAGATGGTGAAATACGCAAAGAAACATTTGGTCGCACATTATACGTCGACCCTGGATATGATCCGGATACCGAAGCACACATCGCTGAATGGTTTGAACAGTATTACAGTATTCGATTCCGAAACTACCCAGTCGGAGATAATTACCTACATAATGCAGAGCAAATTCCTACTTAGTTATTCCTCAGCGTGAAGTCGCTCGAGCGCAGCTTGATACTGTTCCGGCTCATTTAGATTCACCAGAGAATCAAGCACCGAGTCAACGGTTTTAAGCAACTCCGTTGGAACCTGAGCGGTACACACCTGATCGAATAACATGCGAGGTCGCCTTTCACCTGTCTGAAACAACCTTTCAATAGTATCGGAAACAGACACAGAATAGACTCCGGCTAACGGATGAAAGAAACCATCCTCCACAGGAACAGCAATTTCATTTGACCCAAGTTGGTCAAACATGAACTCCACAAACGACGGTTTTAGAAAAGGAACATCACAACTTGTTACGTATGCAGCAGAGGTCGCCTGAGGCAGTGCATTAAGGCCTACTCGGATTCCTTCGAGAGGCCCCTGCCCTTCAATGGAATCGTGAACCACAATCACTGACTCAGGCAAATCGGGTAACGGCTGATCTTTTGCAGCAACAACAACGATCGACGAACAGACGTTTTCAACGCTCGTGATAACGCGTTGCAGCAAAGTCCGGTCACCAAAAGGTAGCATCGCTTTAGACGTTCCCATGCGAGAACTTTTGCCCCCGCACAAGACGATGCAGCCACAATCCTTAATAAGTTGATTCACTATTCATTTTCCAAAAACAGCCACAATCAGAAGTGATTTCCCTTAGATTAACCCATCGGCAAGGATCTGAGCACGCCTGATTGAAAAGTATCAAACCTTCATAAGTAAATCACAATGACACTTACATTAGAATTCACCGGCAATGCTACCGTCCCCGTCGAGGTGGAAGGAATCACACCTGATGCAATTAAGTCGTTTGCCATTGCCGAGATCGAGCAACTCGAGGTATTCCATGGCAACGAACAGGCACACCTCGCCGACTTCTTCAAAGTGTCCGGAGATGCTGCCTCAGAGAAGATGGTTTGGACGGGTGACCTTACCGGGGTTCACTGGATCGGCGCCAAAATGGATGGCGGAGAGATCCGCATCGATGGAGATGCCGGTCGCCACATAGGCAGTGAAATGAAGGCAGGAACAATTACCGTTAACGGAAATGTCGGCGGTTGGCTTGGTAGTGAAATGAAAGGTGGGCTTATACATGTTCATGGAGATGCTGGTCATCTAGTCGGCGCCGCCTATCGTGGAAGTGAACGTGGCATGAACCGCGGCACGATTCTTGTCGATGGAAATGCTGGCAATGAAATAGGTCATACGATGAGAAGAGGCCTCATCGCTATCGGCGGAAATACCGGTGACCTCATTGGTTTTAATATGTTGGCGGGCACGATTGTAATCATGGGTGAGCCTGGTATTCGTCATGGTGCTGGAATGAGACGCGGCACAATTGCATTTCTAGGAGAGAACCATCCGGAACTGCTTCCAAGCTTTAAATTCGCCTGCCAATATCGCCCCGAATTCATGCCCGTGCTAACGCGTCATTTGGCATCATTGGATTTCGATATAAGTAGTCTCAGCGGCGATGAATCCTATAATTTGCATCACGGCGATTTCCTCGACGGTGGTCGCGGAGAGATTATTACGAAAGCGTAATCTCTAGCGTTCTTCCCAGGCCCATCCGATAGGTTGTTGCAATTCGAGTTCTGCAAGACGGGCCCAAGGTGTACCCGGATGTTCTTTTACCACTTTCTCCAAATACGTCTTGGCCTGTTCAGCTGTGCGTTTAATGGCGCTACCAGCCTGACTGGAGTCACCCGGCACCAATGCCCATCGAGAGCTTGTCGCATTTTCAAATGAGCGCCCTCGTTTTAGTAAGGCCAGCATCGCGTTATATCCTTCTACTCTCGCAAGCACAGCGGACACGCGTCCCATCGCAAGGTCGTATCCCGCCTGCCACCGCGGGCGGGTCAGCTTAGCACTGTCTGCCTCTGCCTGTTTGAGGATTTCATATACCTCACGCACTTGCGG
>JAKUOW010000002.1:31343-41365 GCA_022451045.1 Pirellulales bacterium
AACTGTGCAGCTCCTTGCTGCGACGCTGATAGATCACGGCTCAACTGAACTTCACTCTGAACTTCAAAATCCAGCCTCGGATTACTCAGCGTTTCTAATGCCGGTCGTTTGGCAACGGAGTTTAGCGCAGCACGCGCCTTGTTTTCCGTTAGCAGTTGCTGATAGTCAGCTTCATTAATATAGTCCGGTGTATATTTTTTCATGTCACCAGGTTCGTATTCGCCTACCAGAAAACCGCCACCACCAGGGCGACGCAACATGTAAGCGGTATACCCTGGCATCTTCACCGGCATAAATGCACCGCCCGTTTTACGGCATAACATCTCCCACGCAAATGGTCCAAATCCGCTACTAAAAAGTGTCAGGCTATCTGGTAAGAATCCATCATTGATAGACAGCATCTCGCGTTGTCTTGATTCCGGTCCCTGTAAAATGACATTTTGACTTTCCTGATTTCCACCTTCCACTGATGCCGGAATAATACTCGTACGGCCAAGCGGAGCACCAACGCCGACAACAAACACGGGCATCGCATATTTGGCGGGTCTCTCAACAACTTCATCCACCAACTGCTGATCGTTACCCGCTTCATCGGTGACCACCACGATCATTACTTCGTGGTTTTGTTTAACGCGATAGTCAAAGGCAATATCTATCGCTTGATCAACGGCTGCGAAAGCCAGTTCCTCACTTGCCTGTGCACGCACGATGGAACTCAATGACTCCATGACGACAGCCGGTTCTTTTGTCGGTGACTCCGTATGAACCTGAACATCATCACCGAAGGAAACCACCGATGTTAGTAGCGAACCTTCATTGCCTTCAGCAAATTCCTTACTGCGCTTTTGATAGAAGTAACCAAGCTGTGTCGTAACTGAAACCACCATGTTGGTGCAACTGGCACTACGGTCGAGGACCCAAACCACTAAAGTTGGTGCAAACTCTTCTGACTCTTCAAGCGACTCCAGTAATCTGCGTACTTCCGGATATAACACTCTTGTGCCCGGTTGCACATCGTCGCCAGTCTCAATGGCCGGAACAAGCACTTCCTGCTCAGGTGGCTTCGCAGATAACCCAAGGCCCCTGTTTCGATTCGCACGGTTCATGGGAGACTTCACAACGCGACCGGTTAATGACTTTGCTCCGTTTCCGGTCGCCGTTTGTTTTTGTTTTGGTTTTTCATCCTCGTCCGTAGTGCGCCCACTACCGGGCGGATAGCAACCGCTGAGGGACATAGTAAGCAAAGAGATTATGAGCAGTCTGATCATCTCAGATATCCAAAGTTATAGACGGCATAGTTTTTACTCTACGACGTAGCCGTTACGGTCAATCACTTCAAAAATATATCCATTTGGGTCACGAAAGAAAAATCGTTCAAACGGTGTGTCCCTTAATGGATCAATCAATTCAGCACCATTTTCCACGAGTCTCTGCTTCAATCCAGTGAAGTCGTCTCCATCTGCAAAGATCGCAAAGTGCCTTCCAAATTCGGCTTCAAACTCTGACACCTTAAAGTCTTTGACATACAGCAGATGCAGTTGCTGTTCCGGCGCCATATTTAACCATGCGGCGGTTTGATGAATGTTATCAGGGCGTGAAATTGGATCCCAGCCAAGCGTATTGTGGAAAAACGCACTTGTTCCGGGGACATCTCGCGTTGCCAGTGTTAGGTGTGCAAACGTCATACAAGAATTACTCCTCGTCCACTTCCTGATCGCCCACGGCAGCCACAATCCCACGGAGTTTAGCGAGTTCAGCACGCAACTGCATGACTTCCAATTGCAGTTCATTGAACATATCAATTGTTACCTGTCCGTTGGATAGGGCCTCTGGTGACTGTATCTGATGCAGTGGCTCACCGCCACAACGTGATGACTGGTCTTGTTCGCTCATTTTGTTAGTACCTCAACAAATACAGGTCATAGCTGACTTACTATCCGCCAGCATCGCTGGAGAGAATCAAGATCCTGTCTCCGTCATTGAGTATCGATGCCGGATCGGTAAGGAATTCCTCGCCATCCCGATTAGCAATGTAAAGTGGGTCAAGCTGGCCATCGAAAACACAGGTATCACCAAAGTCTTTAAACTCCCGCGACAACTGGCATAGAAGCTCTGCGAGCGTCCCTTGATCGTTGCCAAGAGACACGGACGCCTCAGCCGAGCCCGTGCGCTGGCGCGGTATTCCGAAAAACTCAACGGTGATATTAATCACTGGTCACTAGTCGCGTTTTGCTGACTCTACAACCCAGATGTTTCGATAGACAACCGGATTCCCGTGGTTCTGCAGGTAAACAGGCCCTGGTTCCGGGCCAGCCTTCAGCGGTGCAGCCGTTGTATTTCGCTCACCCGGCAATTCCTGATCATCATGCAGTAACATGCCATTGTGATAAACGGTTACGCGAGGGTTGGACTTCACTTTTCCGTCATCGTCATAGCGAGCTGCGGTGTAATAGATGTCATAAGTTTGCCATGTCAAAGGTGGCAGGCAAAGATTCACTGGACAATCTGTGACGCTGTAAATCCCGCCACATTCATTCATCGCGCCAACAAGTCCAAAGGAATCGAGCATCTGGACTTCATATCGGCCCTGAACATAGATCCCGCTATTACCTCGCCCTTGTCCGCGTGCCTTGGGCATATAAGGCAGACGGAATTCGACATGAACGCGGTGATCCTGAAATAGTTGCTTGCTCGTGACGCCTTGCATAAGCAGGTTGTCGTCAGTCATCTTGCCATTTTTAAAGTTATCAGCGGTTGTACCATCGAACAGAACTACGGCACCCTTTGGCGGCTTCATACCGAGAGTTTTGCTCTTTCGCTCCACTTTTTTAAGGACACCACCAAGTTGTCCGTCATTGTCATAAATGGTTACGGCACCATCTTTGTAGATTCCGTAGCCATCTTCACCCTGGAACTTGAGCCCACCGTCAACTTTTTGGGCCTTCACACGAATGATCTTCTCTTTATCACCAACGAATCCTTGGCCTGGTAGACCGCCGGGATATCCTACACCCAGAAACTCACCATCACCTTGAGCAACGATTTGCACGCCGAACTTTGCGGTATCACCATCGAGGCCTTCAACGTCACCTACATATTCGCCTTGAATAGCATAATCAGCGTCTACCTTATTAGGGTCAGTATATACCTGTGCATCTGTTGGCGTTGCTGTCAGTGCTGCAACAGTTAACGCGGTGATAATGGACAGAAAACGAGCCATTTGGAAATCTCCAGAATAGAAAAGGACATGGTTAGCAACGACGCCAAAATTGATGTACTTCTATTTTCCGGCGCAAAAACGATCAATGCAATAACCTCAACGTCTGTTTCCCAATGACAGATGATTTACTGTACAGGTTATTTAAGCGAGCGAAGAACAGCTCGCACAATAGATTCCATTTTTGGCTGGGCGATGCCTGCTACTTCCACTACCTCACCAGCATCCACTGTGGCGGGTGCATCTGGACGAGCCACATTGGTCACAACCGATAATCCCAGAACCTGCATTCCTAGCTGGTTGGCTGTGATGGCTTCCGGTACAGTCGACATTCCAACCACATCCCCACCAATTTTACGAACCAGGCGGTATTCTGCTCTGGTTTCATAATTCGGCCCGGTGAAACCCACATAAATGCCTTGTTGAGCATGGAATCCATTTTGGCGAGCAGCTACCAATGCCACGCTAATCAGATGCGGAGAGTAGATAGGATCACTTGTTCTACCCGTTCTAATCGACGGCTTAACGGAATCATTGCCTTGGTACATCAAGTTGATGTGATCCTTCATGACAAGAATATCACCTCCTGCCATTTGGGGATTCACGCCACCGCTGGCGTTTGAAACAACCAATGTCGTTGCCCCAAGAGCTTGCATCACATGAACTGGCAGGACGATCTCATCGATACTGTATCCTTCGTATAGATGGAACCGCCCCTGCATAGCAACAACAGGTGTCGATTCCAAAGTCCCAACCAGTAGACGTCCCGCGTGACTTAAGGCTGTCGATTGTGGAAATCCCGGGATATCAGAATACGGAATCGAAACTGCATTTTGAAGTTTCGCTCCCAACCCACCGAGACCCGTACCAAGAATCACGGCCACCGAAGGAACCAACTGGGTACGACCGCGAATCTCCTGAACGGCGGCATCCAGTGCTGCTTCTATTGCGTCTGCTTGTTCCTGCAGATTAGCGTCCATGGTGATCTCAACTTGCTGATTCAGCCGCTAATACACCGGCTACAAGTTTACAGAGTCGCGGTTGAGTGTCGTTCGCAATCGCGATTATTTCTTCCACGTTGGCTGGTTTCAATGCGTCCGGCAGACACATGTCTGTGATGATAGAAAATCCAACAACTCGTAGTCCGCAGGGTACGGCAACAATTACCTCCGGCACTGTCGACATACCGACGACATCAGCACCGATCGTGCGAAGAAACCGATATTCAGCTCGGGTTTCGAGATTTGGACCGGCTACCGCTACAAACACACCTTTGTGAGCCACGATGTCCTGAGTCCGTGCAATGGATAAGGCTCTATCCACTAGCGCCTGTTCATATGGTTCACACATATCGGGGAATCGAGGGCCCAGTCGATCATCGTTGATGCCGATCAGCGGATTATCGCCCATCAAGTTGATGTGATCTTCAATGACCATGATGTCACCACACTGGTAATTGGGATTCATCCCTCCACAAGCGTTGGATACCACGAGCAGACTCGCTCCCATCGCTTTAAACACTCGCACTGGTAAAGTGATCTGCTTCAGTGGATAGCCTTCGTACATATGAAAGCGACCTTCCATGGCCATCACTGGAAGGCCATTTAACTTTCCGCAAACCAAGCGACCAGCATGGCTTACAGCGGTTGAACTAGGAAAATTGGGAATGTCCTCATAGTCCAGCGTCGCTTCCACTTCGATTTGTTCGACCAAACCACCAAGACCAGTGCCAAGGATAATTCCGGCATGAGGTGTTTCGTCCCATTGTTCACGAATAGCTACTACGGCTTCGTTTACCTTGTCAAAGAGATCCAACATATTTTGTGTGTCCTGATAGGTGACAGTTATAGATGTTTCTTAGACTTTTGAAAGAAACTGCAGAATAGTACTGACAGCACTATCCCAGTTCTCTTGTTCTGTACGACCCGATGCTTTTCTTGGTTTGAATCCATGATCACCATCTGTCATCCATGCCATTTGAAAATGACTCGGTAGATTATACTGCGCAACTTCTTCCCGTTTTCCAAACGTATCTCGTTCACCCTGAACGATTAGGGTTTTTTTCTTTATCCCGTGCAGATGCTCTACTCTCAGCTTCTCTGGTTTCCCCGGTGGATGAAACGGGTAGCCAAGGCACACAACACCGCTTGCACAGCTCTCTTCCAGCACCATGGACGCTACACGGCCGCCCATGGACTTTCCGCCGATGTATAGGGCCGCATGATCAGCCAGTCTTTTACGCACCGCCTGGATTACGTTGTGATATGCTTCCAGCAATACTGGCATACGATCAGGCGGAAGTCGTTTTCCGCGTTGTCTTGCGCGGTTCATATATGCGAATTCAAACCGAATCACACAAATGTCGTTGGCTGCCAGCGACTCTGCAAAGTACTGCATGAACGGTGAGTCCATGCCCTTGCCTGCACCATGGGCAAGAATGATTGCGACGGGCGCATTGGGCAGCCCATCGTAGATTAAATCAAAATCGGTCAAAAAGTTATTCGCCGTTACTTAGCAATTCCAGGTGCAGCAACGAAAGTTGCAATTTCAGCACCATCTTCAGCATTCCAAATCTTAACGTCACCATTGAATGCTCCGCTAACAACTCGTTTCGTTTCTGGGTGGAACGCAGCTGCTAATGCCCAATCCGCATTACCAGTATATGACCGCACCTCGGTATGAGAACCTTCTTCAAATTGGCGAACAGTTTTATCCGCCGAAGGTGCAAATACAAATCCTCCGGATCGAGTCAGCTTGTATACTTCACCACCAAGTGCAACTTCAGATGCTTTTTTGCCATCTGCTGCTGCCCACAAGTGGATTTTATTATCCGATCCACTTGAGAACACTTTGTCACCCGCCGGGTGGAAGACAACGCCTTTCACCGGCTGACCATGACCTGAATAGGTCACAAGCAACTCACCATTCTCGGTGTTAAAGAGCTTCGAAGTCTTATCTCGCGAGGCTGATGCTAAACGTGTACCATCGCCATTCCATGCAATCGCCATTACCCAGTCACTATGACTCGTGATCACTCGTTGTTCAGCGCCTGTTGCTACTTCGTGAATCCTGATAGCACCGTCAGCGCCTGCCAAAGCAATGCGATCTCCAGCGGGGTTAAATGCAACGTCCAATATTACGTCGGATGTCGAAGCAACAACTGACTTCAATTCACCGGACGCAGCATCAAACAGACGTACTTCTCCAAGACGTCCGGGAGCACCACCACCAACAGCCAATAGCGCTCCATCAGGGCTGTATTGGATTGCATACGATCGTTGGCCGACGTTTTTAATTCGTGATACCAACGTCCCGTCAGCAGCATTCCAAACGGTAAGTTCGTGATAACCACCAGCGACCACATTGGCTCCATCGGGGCTAAATGCAATGGCCGTAATCGGTACGGATCGCGGATAGGCTTCGGGCGGATCAGGATAAACCGGCGGTGGCACAATCGCTGAGAGAGCGGCTTCCGGATTCTCAGCATCGTACTTTGCACCTTCGGTGATCCATCGAGAAATCAGATCCGTTTGTTCCTGTGGCAGTGGATCGCCCTCTAATGGCATACGATCTGCTTCATCATCAGAAAGGATTCGACGCAGAGATTCGCTGTCATCCAGGTTACTGGCTGTAATTGCGGCTAATTCCGAATCACCTGCAGCAATAAACCGGGAATAGGAATCCACGCGGTAACCACCTTCGGCTTTCTTCGGGCCGTGGCAAGCAAGACAGTTATTAATCAGAATCGGTGCGATGTCCTTACGGAAACTAACCGGTGCGGGCTCTTCCTGTGCACTAACTGGCAATGCAATCACTGCCACGCATAAAAGGGAAATTGCGCTTTGAATCGTACGTGTAATCAACGTGTTATCCTTTCACTCGTTGTTGCGTTTCCAGATCCGCTTAATGCGATTAATGCTGGAATAGGAACTCGTTAGTGTTGAGCAATGCCCAGCACAGATCTTCAAACGCTTCCACTTTGTTTTCCTTGGAATTCAAGTGGTTCATACTTGCCTGTAATTCCGCATCCGACGGCGTACGACAAACTGCAGCCATGTACAGTTTTCTAACGACATCTTCATGTGCCATATCCTGAGATAGTAGCTTTCGGAATCGATTGTTTTCATCTCGCAGCTTGTTGTAAACCAATGGACCATTGAAGAACTGGATCGCCATGCCCAAGTTCGATTCACTCGTGCGTTCACAAGCACAAACAGTCTGTCGTTCCGGTTGCCCAAAAATCTTAAGGAAGTCATTATTCACAAGATCCGGAGCGGGCAGCTGAGTTGCTTTGGTTCCCGGCGGCAGTGAACCAAATGTCTCGTTGAGATCTGTGACGTGACAAATCGCATCAAGCAGTTGTTCGGCACTCAGTAGCCTTGGTTGATAGTGTGAGAAGAAGCGTACATCCTCTTCATTGAATTCGTTTGGTCGGAAGCTCGCCTGATAAGTTCGGCTATTCAGGATTGTCCGTACGATATGCTTTCGATCGTAACCATTCTCTGCAAAGTCTTTTGCCAGAGCATCGAGAAGGGCTGCATTGCTCGGTGGGTTCGTATCGCGAAAGTCATCAACCGGATCAACGATACCGCGGCCAAGCAAATGGCCCCAAATTCGATTCACTTCAATTTTGCCAAAGAACGGATTATCCGGCTTGGTTAACCACGCTGCAAATGTACGGCGACGATCGATCTCGTCTGGATTCTCGACATCACCTTCACCTGGCAGCCATGGTTTCATTTGCTGCTGGGTTCGTGGTTGAGTTACTTCACCGGATCGAGCCACATAGACGAAAAGCTCATCAGCACGCTGGGTCTTCTTTCGTTGGATTCGATTGAAGAACGCGCCCATGCCATAGTAGTTATCCTGTGTCCAACGCTCAAATGGATGGTTGTGGCACTTTGCACACTGCAACCGAGCACCGAGGAACACCTGAGAAATCGTCTCAACACAGTCGTTCATATCATCTGCCGTGCGATAGAAATTCGCCGGTGGATTGGTAAGCGTACTGCCCGTGGATGTCAGCAGTTGACGAGCAAACTCGTCGTAAGGCATGTTGTCCCTAAATGCACGCTCTAGCCAACGGTAATACTTATGAACACCGTCGGCGCCGACCTGACCATTTGTAAGGCGTAGCAAGTCTCCCCACTTGAGTGCCCAGAATTTCGCATGCTCCGGCTGGTCAAGCAACTTATCGATAAGTACTGCTCGTTTCGTCTCAGATGCATCCGCCAGAAATGCTTCGACGGCTTCTACCGGTGGCAGTACGCCGATCACATCCAAATAGACCCGACGAATAAACTCATCGTCAGTACATGTTTCTGATGGCAAGTATTTCAGTTGTTGCAACTTGGCATTCACATGTGTGTCGACATAGTTATTTACTGGTGGGTTGTTCCAGGTAAAACCATCGATGTCTTTTACAAATGTCAGGAATGTCGACTCGATAAATTCGAGGTAACGAACGACGATCGCAGCTTCACCGCGATTCTCGCCAACCACCAAGCCGTCAGCATCTACACCAGCCACTTCTGTATCTGAGCTGGAATAAACAGCCAGTTCTGTCACATCCTTGGTTGTGCCATCTGAGAAACGAGCTGTCACCGATAGCTGTTGTGTATGAGCTGGTCTCTTGAGTACACGACCGGAAGGTGGATAAACATCAATACCAACAACTTTAGCGTGACCCTCCGGATCCATCTGAAGTCCTTCTGAAATCCAGTCACGAAGTACTTGATAGGATGGGTCATCTTTTCTAATCTGGCGACCGCCACCGTGAGCCACCTTCATCAGAGGCTTCAGTAGCAACAGGCTATCGTCTGGGCTAACCACATCGGCACGGCGACCAAAGTCTTCACGGATCAGTGTCAATTCATCAAGAACTGGATCAAATGCTCTTAATGAAAGTCGGAAACCACCCTTACCACTAGGTGAGCCATGACATGCACCGGCATTACAACCCTGCTTACTTAATGCAGCCAGAGTGCCATAAAGAAATGAAACTGAATCAACCTGACCGTGGTTACTTACTTCCACAGCGACGATTGCTTCTTTGCCCCCAACGGATACTTTGATTTCTGCCTGACCGTCACCGCGCGGGACGATTTTCGTACCATCTACTTCAGCAACCTGTGGATTACTGGAGGTGAATTCAGCAACACGAGTCAGATCCTGCACAGAGCCATCTTCATACTTACCCGTAATGACGAGTTGGCTGTTTTGACGGTTG
Organism: Pirellulales bacterium; assembly: GCA_022451045.1. Lineage (GTDB taxonomy): Bacteria > Planctomycetota > Planctomycetia > Pirellulales > Pirellulaceae > UBA11883. The sequence continues at coordinate 40,790 of JAKUOW010000002.1, forward strand.
CCAAACAACTTCACGGCAGCTGGATGTGCCTCCACAATTGCTGGCGTGCCAACTTGAATTGGCTCTAACGTCTGCCCGAACGCAGGGGTGGCAAGCAGAACGGCAAACATGGCTGTCAGAATTTGCTTCGTACGTGACAATTTCATTTTGAGATTTCCTCGTTTGAAATCCAGTGAATCGGCTAAGAGATCGTTTTCTACTCAGCCTTCTTTACTTCTAGTTTAATCGGGTCAGAAGCAACCGTAACAGTTGCACCTGAGAAATTGGTAGTCGCTTCAACAATAATATTTTCCACAACGGCCGCTGCAGCATCCGCTGCAACAACAAGATTTAGCCGAACAGTCTTGCCATCGGCCAGTAGACCTACACCATCACCGACAGTAACACCTGCCGGCAGATTTTTAACGTTTACGTTTACCACGCCGGTATTTCCCGGGCCACGATTGGTTGTAACGTCGATGGTTTGAGTTGTGCCGATCGGTAATGCTGCCGGTGGCTTCACTTCAATCGTCATTGGATTGACAACTTTCAAAGCCACTTCGCGTGTTATGTAGTGCCCGTGTCCGGCATGTGTAG